>CACZZA010000001.1 GCA_902785485.1 uncultured Ruminococcus sp.
TTGTTTTGAGGCTGTTTTATCTTTTTTATTGAACAAAAAAGCGAGACACACCTTTTTTGATGTGTCTCGCTTTTTTCACGACTGTTTTTTTACAGCCTCAAACCCCTTCTCTAAACCTTTCCTCTGTAAGGTTTTCGGAGGGCGCGGGACGAGGGATTCCCCGACGCTGATTTGAGAGCGTTGGGGATCCCTGCATTTTTCTTCGCTGAATTCGCGCCGCCTGCCTACGCATCTGTCCTTCAAAAACAGGCAAATAATTCCGCGACTTGACTCGAAAGCGCGATTATGATAAAATAATATCAGTTATCCGAAAGGAGGGTCCGGACGATGAAGGGAAGCGCGTTTGCGTTGAAACTCGCAGTTTTCGCTCTGCTTTTTGCGGTCATATCGGCTTTTTTGTTCGGATCCGCCGTCCGCGCCGACGGGAACGCCGTCGTGGAGTTTTCGGACGCACTCGCGCTTTCCGGCGGAAAGGCGAGGGTCTCGGTCACTTTGAAAAACAGTCCGGGAATCGCGTGCTTTATGTTCAAGTTGAGCTACGACCCCGCGCTCACTCTTGTCGACGCGGAAAGCGGAGCCGACGATCCCGGCGGAAACGCGGCTTTTCTCGAGGCTTCTTCCGGCGGGCAGGCGAAAGTCATCTGGTTCAGTATGACGGATGAGGTCAAGGGAGACGGCGAGGTCGCGGTATTGACATTTGTCACTCCGGGCGGTCCCGAAAAAACGTACCGCGTCGGCGTTTCATACGGCGAGAACGATATTCTGAACTCCGCCGCGGAGAAGGTGGACGTTACGGTCATAGAGGGATGCATTACGACGTCTCTATGCGGAGACGCAAACGACGACATGACTGTTGACGTCAATGACGTCGTAAGACTGAAAAGGTATTTCGCCGAATACGACGAAAAGACCGGATCTCCCGTCGTACTCGGACCAAGAGCCGACGCCAACGGGGACGGAGGCATCACCGCGCTCGACGTCGTCAGGCTGAAAAGACAGCTTGCCGAATAAAAATGAAACGGGATCGGATCATCCGGCTTGAAATAAAAACAACGGACTGCCGCAAAAACGCGGCGGTCCGTTTGTGTTTCCTGCGATAGCCTTCATCCGCGCCGCACGGCGTAGACGTTGACGTCCCACGCGGGGACTCCGGGGAGCTTGCGTAGATAAAGGTCGTAGTCCTGCCGCAAGGACTTTATCAGCGCAGGCAGGGCGAATATGTCTTCGTTGCGGTGGTAGGCGGAAACAATAAGGTCGGGAGAGTATTCTTTTATCGTGCGCTCCGTTCCGAGCAGGGCGTCGCGCTCCGCGCCTTCGACGTCGTACTTGATAAAGTCGATCTTGCCGTCTGTCAGAGAGTCGATCCGCGCGCATTTTACGTCCGCGGTCTTTCCCCCGCGCAGGGGAGAATACACGTTCGCGTTGCGGTTTGCCGACGCGTCGAGGGTCAGATCTCCGTCGAATGAATAAGCGGCGGCGTTGACCGGCGTCACCCGCGGCTCGCTTTCTGCGTAGGCGAGCAGTTTTTTGTAGGTTTTCGGGTCCGGCTCGAGCGTGTAGATCCGTTCGAGCGTCGGATAAAGCGACAAGTATTTTTTCGCGGTGTCGCCGTTATAAGCCCCGGCGTCGACCGCCGTGCGGTAGCCTCCGCGAAGGAGACCGTCCGCGTCTCTTTCTTCGACCTCGGCCTTTCGCAGATACTCGAGCCTTCCGGTCAGCTTGTATTTTATGATGTTATCGTAGGTCTCTTTCGATCTTTCGTCGCAGAACAGCTCGCGCGCCGAGTTTATTTCTTTTTCGTGCGCCGCGAAGAACTCCGCGTCGAACGTCCCGCCTCCCGCGACGGGAACGTCCGGAGCGAAAAGCTCGTGCTTTTCTTCGACCTTACGTATCGCTTCAAGCACGTCGGGAAGGGAAGTCCCGAAGGACAGCAGGACCGTGAAGTCGCCGTATTTTTCTTCAACTTCGCCGAGAGTCAGCACGCGTTTACCGTGGAATGAGTGACCGCGGACGAACGAGTCGGACGCGAAGAAATCAGAGACGACGATACCCTTTTCCGCGCACCGGGCGAGTATTTTGTCCGCACCGTTGCCCATTCCGTACATAACGACGGGTCTATCGGACGTTTTCAGATATTGCCAGATGTCGTTCACGCTCAATACTCCTTTCCGCAGATTAAAAATACTATAACATTCTTTTTGAGATTTGTCAAAAAAATCCGCAAAAAATCTTGCCATAGCGAAAAAAGTGTGATAAACTGAAAACACGAAAAAAATACGCAACGGAGACTTGAATTGAGACCGGAAGAACTCAACGGTTCGACCCTCGCCTACCTCGGCGACGCGGTGATCGAACTTATGGTACGGGAGAAAGTCGCGACGTCGGGAATGAACGACGTCGGCAAGATGAACGAAATAGCGCGCAGTTATGTCCGTGCGACCGAGCAAAGCCGGGCGGTCGACCGGATAATCGACTTTTTGACCGAGGAAGAACTGACGTATTTCAAACGCGGGCGCAACACCAAGGGAAACACTCCGAAGTCGGCGTCTGCGGTCGAATACCGCCGCGCGACGGGGATGGAATCGCTTTTCGCTTATCTCTACCTCAAAGGCGATACCGAAAGGATGCGTTTTCTCTTCGGCGAGGCTTATAAAGACCACTTTAATAATTAAATAAAGGAGAAACCATTATGTGGAAAAAGTTTAAGGAATTCGCGTTCAAAGGCAACGTGATCGACATGGCAGTCGGCGTCGTCATCGGCGGCGCGTTCGGAAAGATCGTTTCGTCGTTCGTGGCGGACATCATCACCCCTCTGATCAGCCTGATCACCGGCAAAGCCAACTTCACCGAGCTTTTCGCGATCATCAGCAACCCGAATAACGTAGATACCTCCGCTATCAACACCATCGAAGCGGCAAAAGAAGCCGGACTCGGCACTCTGAACTACGGTACGTTCATTCAGACCATCATCGACTTCTTCATCATCGCTCTGTCGATATTCTGCTTCGTCAGCATCATTCAGAAGGCGCGTGATAAGAGCGAAGCCAAGAAGAAAGCCGCCGAAGCAAAAGAAGAGGCTCCCGCAGAGGATCCCAAACCCACGACCGAGGAACTCCTCGCCGAGATCCGCGATCTTCTCAAGGACAAAAAAGACTGAAAAACGTGATCTGATCGGAGACGCAAAATGTACAGGATAGGGATAGACCTCGGCGGGACCAACATCGCCGCCGGGATCGTCGACGGTGATTATAAGATCGTCAGCAAGGGGAGCGTCCCGACGATCGCGCACCGCGACGCGGACGAGATCGTCAAGGATATGGCGGCGCTCTGCAAGGCGCTGCTAAAGGACGCGGGTCTCACTCTCGCGGACGTCGAGCTTGTCGGAGCGGCAAGTCCCGGCAACGTCGACCGCGATTTGGGCGTCGTCGTTTACGCCAACAATATCAAAATGAAGAACTATCCGCTCGCCGAAAAACTCGGCAAAGCGCTTGGCTTTGATAAGATCGAAGTCGAAAACGACGCCAACGCGGCGGCGCTCGGAGAAGCGATCGCAGGCTGCGGCAAGGGCGTTTCCTCGTTCGTTATGGTCACGCTCGGAACGGGCGTCGGCGGAGGTATCGTCATCGACGGCAAGATCTATTCCGGCTACAAGGGCGCCGGAGCCGAACTCGGACACATGGTGATCGAGCATAACGGCGTGCCCTGCACCTGCGGACGGAGAGGCTGTTTCGAGAGTTACAGCTCCGCGACGGGTCTTATCCGTATGACGAGGAACAAAATGCTCGAGGACAAGTCGAGTTCGATGTGGCGCCTCGTTGAGGGCGACATCGACCGTGTTTCCGGAAGGACCGCTTTCAAGGCGGCGGCGGGCGGCGACAAGAGCGCCCGCGAAGTCTGCGCCGAGTATATAGACTACCTCTCCTGCGGACTTGCCAACGTCATCAACGTTCTGCGTCCCGAGATACTCGCGCTCGGAGGCGGCGTTTCGCACGAGGGTCCCGCCCTCATGGAGCCGCTTATCGAACGGGTCCTGAGCGAATCGTACGGCGGCGGACTCGTGCCGATGACCGAGATCGTTCAGGCGACACTCGGCAACGACGCCGGCATCATAGGCGCCGCGTACATTTCGTGAGATCATAAACGCACGAAAAGGACCGTGTTGCAACGCACGGTCCTTTTTTTCGTCACATTCTGAGTCACGTACCGAAAACGTCGCATGAAATGTTGTAATATGTACCCGTAAAGAAAAAACAACACTTTTTTACGGAGGTAATTACAATGTTTTGCGGATGGGACACCTTTTTTGACACAGTGCCGGACCTCGATATGAACGGCAAACACGATTTTGTCGATTTTCTTATTTTCGACAGCATCCTGACCGAAGAAGAAAAAGAGAACGAAAGCGGAGACTCTTTCGACTCTCTCGACTTATGGGACGACGAAGATGACTCCGATTTTTGAAAAACCGGATCGGCGCGTAAAACAAAACGCCTCTGCTTCACTTTCCGTGAAACAGAGGTCATTTTTTGCCTTCGTATTCCTTCCCGGTGATGAGGTAGTCTACCGAAGCTCCGAAGTATTCGGATAGACGGAGCAGCATCTGTATATCCGGCGACCGCCTGCCGTTCTCGTAATACGACAGCGCCTCGCGGCTGATATTCAGGTCCATCGCGACCTTCAGCTGACTGAATCCCTTTTTCCTGCGTATCTCACGCAGACCGACCATCTTGTTTTCAAACTCCGCCATACGCAAAAACCTCCACAATACCTCTTGACTATATTGTAACAATATGTTACAATAATTATGTAACAGTCTGTTACGCAATAAAAACAGAGAGGGTTGATTTTATGAAATTTTGTTCAAGTTGCGGTCATCAAAACGAGGATGCTGCAAGATTTTGCGAGAAGTGCGCGGCTCCTTTTGACGACGTTCCGGAGAACGCCGATGGAATGTATAATCATCGCGAAGAACCGGAGATCTCAGAAGTCAGGCGTTTTGAACTCGCGTTGATATGCGGTCTGTTTGGTTCTCTCGGAGCGCATAGGTTCTATACCGGTAAAAAAGGAACGGGACTTCTATGGCTTTTTACGCTTGGCGTGTTCGGATTTGGTACCTTGATAGATCTTTTGATGATCTGCTCCGGCGACTTCAAGGATTATTGGGGCAGAAGGATCATACAATAATTTTGTGCATCTTATTATTAGAAGAAACATAGTCTTCAAACAGCCGACGTCCGTCAAAAGGTCGTCGGCTGTTTGAGTTTTTTAATCAAGTTTTTATAACGAATTGATTTTATTGTTCGTTTGTGGTACAATGTAGTTTGTAATACGCGGATTAAAGGAGTATGACTTGTGGATGCGGGTAACATTCCGGAAAGCAATCAAAGAAAAGCCTATCTCGATCATTTCAGGATCCTTGCCACTCTTTTTGTCGTGGTACTCCACGCTTCAGCTCAGAATTGGACTAACGCGGGAGTCAGCACGTTAGAGTGGCAAACATTCAACTTTTTTGACAGCATCGCAAGATGGTGCGTTCCCGCTTTCGTTATGATAAGCGGAGCGCTTTTTCTCGATCGGGAGATCCCGCTGAAAAAGCTTTATACAAAATACTGTCTCAGGCTCGTGTGCGCGTTTGTGTTCTGGTCGGCGGTGTATATGATGTTCACCGAGGGTACTTTGAAAGAAAGACTTCTGACGTTCATCTCGGGACACTATCATATGTGGTTTATCCTGATGATGATAGGCTTATACGTATGTACTCCGATCATCAAAAAGATCGTAAGCGACATTAAAATCGCGAAATACTATCTTATACTCTCGTTCGTGTTTGGTTTCGTGATCCCGGAAACGGTAGTATTTCTCGGCGACTTTGCGGGAAAAAACGTTAACCTCGTTGCCGGGGCGCTTTATTCCGACGTTGTGGGAATGAATATGCAGCTTGTGCTTGGTTACACCTGTTATTACGTCTGGGGGTATTATCTCAGCAAGACCGAACTCAGCAAAAAGCAGAGGATCTGGATATATCTGCTCGGATTGGCGGGATTCGCGGCAACAGTTATACTCGACTCCGTTGTCGCGCTCAGGACTCAGCAACCGTGTCAGAATTATTACAGTCTCTTCACGGTCAACGTTATGTTTGAGACCACCGCTCTCTTCACTTGGTTCAAATACAGAAGGTACGGCTGCGGGAAAAAGGAAAAAATATTTGCCTTGCTTTCAAAATACAGCTTCGGCGCTTATCTTGTTCACGCTTTGTTCCTGGAGCTTGCGGAAACGAAACTCGGTATCAACACCCTTTCGTTCAACCCCGTTCTGTCTGTCGTATCGATCTCGCTGTCTGTTTGCGTGATCTCGTTTATCGTGTCCGCGATCATCAACCGAATACCGTTTATAAATAAATATATCGTTTGAACAGCCGTGTTTTACGGTCGTCCGGGCGCGGAGGCCCGAAACAATGAAACTCAACGCAACGTGCAGGAAATGCCTGCTTGACAAATATCTCGCCGGCTATCCGGAGTCAGCTCCTCCCGAAAGGATCGCGGAATACAGGCGGATCGTCGAAGACGCTGTCGCGAACGACGGGGGCAGGACTTCGCCCGAACTCGTCGAATATTTCACGAGGGAGAGCGAAAGACTGTTCGGTCCGGGAAAGGACTGGACGGAGATCAAAAGCCGGTACAACCGGCTTATGCTGACTTTTGAAAAAACAATGGAGAGCGGTATCCGTTCGTCGCGCGATCCGCTCCTTACGGCGGTACGCTACGCCATGATCGGCAATTACATCGACTTTGCCGCCGTCGACTCGGTGGACGAGGGCAAGCTCGGAGAGTTGCTCGAAGACACGGAAAGATTTCGCGTCGACTCAGACGTTCTCTCCTCTCTCAAAAGCGATCTTTCGCGCGCCGGAAGGCTTACGTACGTCCACGACAACTGCGGAGAGATCGTCGCGGACAAGCTGCTTATAAAAACGGCGAAGACGCTTTCTCCCGGCCTTGAAGTCTTTTCGGTCGTGCGCGGAGAGCAGGTCATGAACGACGCGACCGAGGAAGACGCGTATGAGGTCGGACTCGACGCTGCGTCGACCGTCATCGGCTCGGGCAACGGAGTCGGCGGCTGCGTTATGGAGCGTTTGTCTCCCGAGGCGCGGCGCGCGATGGAAAACGCGGACGTCGTGATCTCGAAAGGACAGGCAAACTACGAGACCCTCGCCGGGTGCGGACTCAACGTTTACTATATTTTTCTGTGCAAATGCGACAGGTTCATTTCGGAGTTCGGCGTGCCGAGATTTACGGGTATGCTGACCCGTGAAAAAGACTTCAGGGGGTGATTTTTTGGAGAAAGTTATTGAAATAAGAGACCTCAACAAATCGTACGGCGACGTCAAAGCCGTGCGCGATCTGACGCTTCAGGTCAAAAAGGGCGAGTTTTTCGCCTTTCTCGGGGTGAACGGCGCGGGAAAATCGACGACGATCTCGATGATATGCGGTCAGCTCAAACGCGACAGCGGGACGGTCCTCGTCTGCGGACGGGACGTCGACCGCGATTTTGAATACATCAGCCGCCGCATCGGCGTCGTTTTTCAGTTTTCCGCGCTTGACGCTCAGCTTTCGGCGCGCGACAACCTGCGTAGCCGCGCCGCGCTCTACGGCATCACCGGAAAAGCGTTTGAAAAAAGATACTCCGCTCTTTCGGAACTGCTCGATTTCGGCTCCTTCGCCGACCGTCCGCTGAACAAGCTCTCGGGCGGGCAAAAGAGGAGAATAGACATCGCGCGCGCCCTCGTCCACGAGCCGGAGATCCTCATTCTCGACGAGCCGACGACCGGACTCGACCCCCAGACCCGCAAGCTCCTTTGGGACGTCATCGGCTCTCTGCGCAAAGAAAAAGGACTTACGGTGTTCCTCACCACGCACTATATGGAAGAGACCGCGGACGCGGACTACGTCGTTATCCTCGACTCCGGAAAGACCGCGGCTTCGGGCACTCCGCTCGACCTCAAAAACCGTTTCGGAGGCGACTACGTTACGCTTTATCACGTTTCCGAGGACGAAATAAAGCCGCTCGGCGTTCTGTATGAAAAGGTCCGCGACGGCTTCCGTATCCCCGTCCCGGATACGTCAAAGGTGACGGAAATGATAATTTCCCGTCCCGAGCTTTTCAAGGATTACGAAGTCGTCAAGGGCAAGATGGACGACGTGTTCCTCGCCGTCACCGGCAAGGCTCTGACGGAAGGAGGCGTCGAAAAATGAAAACTCTTTCACGCATCGTGAAACGCGATCTCAAGCTTTTTTTCAAGGACAAGGGAATGTTCTTCTCGTCCCTTATAACGCCGATCATCCTGCTCGTTCTCTACGCCACGTTCCTCGCGAAGGTCTACCGCGACAGCTTCGCCTCGTCGCTCCCCGACGGATTTTCGATCCCCGATAAGCTGCTCGACGGAACGGTCGTCAGTCAGCTCGTTTCCGCGCTCCTCGCGGTCTCCTGCGTGACGGTGTCGTTCTGCGCGAACCTGCTTATGATCCAGGACAAAGCGAACGGCACGATACGCGATTTCACCGTGACTCCGGTCAGACGCTCGGTCGTCGCGTGGGGGTATTATATCGCGACCTCGGCAAGCACGCTGATAGTGACTTTTTCCGCGCTCGCGGTGTCGCTCGCGTACCTCTCGACGCAGGGGTGGTATATGTCGTTCGGCGACGTGCTATGCGTCATACTCGACGTGCTTCTGCTGACTTTGTTCGGCACGGCGCTCTCGTCGTGCGTCAACTTCTTCCTCAGCACCAACGGGCAGGCGTCCGCCGTCGGGACCATCATCAGCGCCGGCTACGGATTTATCTGCGGCGCGTATATGCCGATAGCCAGCTTCGGAGAGGGACTGCAAAAGGTCCTTTCGTTCCTGCCCGGCACATACGGGACCTGCCTGCTTAAAAATCACATGATGAACGGAGTTTTCGCCGAGATGCGCAACGTCGGTTTCCCGTCGGAGGTCGTCGAATCGATCAAGGACAGCGTCGACGTGAACCTGTACTTTTTCGGAAGCAAGGTCAGTATCCCCGCGATGTACGCCGTTATAGGCGGCTCGGCGGCGTTCTTTTCCGGACTCTTCGTCCTGTTTCACATCCTAACCAAAAACAAACGCAAAGCGTGACTCTTTAAAAATCAAAAAAAGCAAGATCCGTTGGGGCACCCTCCGTAAGGAAGGTGCTTTGAGGAAGCAATCAGCAGCGCAAAAGAATAGGAAACCGGCGCGACTGCAAAGATCGCGCCGGTTTTGCCGCTTGGCTTTTGGGATCAAAATCCGATGCTCGTTATAACTGTGGACAGGGGTCTCCCTGCCACAGCCATTCGCTTTCGCCGTTCTCTCCGAACATTGTTCATGCCCCGGAGTCTCACCGCAGCTTCGCTGCGCTCGTCCCGTTTGTGGGAGTCTTGGCACGGTCATATCCTGTTCGGACGGTCATTCAGTTTTCCTTTGAGGTAGTCTTCTTTGACTTTCCCGAGCAAATAAAAAAAGCCGATTTACACAACCCCTTGCCGAAAGGATAGAAATACCCTTTCAAAGCAAGAAGTCATGTAAATCGGCTTTGTGATAAAGTCGAAGCCTGTTTGTGCGCCGTCCTGTCAACAGGCTGAAAACATGGGATGGCGTCGGCGTTTGATAGCAGCCGAAGCATTAGCGGCGACTCAGGCGCGCCGCAGCCCGTGGCATGAACCACGCAAATTTTTGCTTCTCGGATATTCAATTGTGTGCTTCCTAGAGAGGAGCATAAATTATTTTACTGAACATTTGTGCGATTGTCAAGTCATAATGGTGGATCATTAGGGCCTGAAAGCACCGCTTGACCATCATTCAATCTCCAACCATGTAAATACCATCTAAAGAATCTTTTACTTTTTCTTTTAGGTTGTGGGTGATAATGATGACTCCCAACGTGGGATCTTGAACAAGGTTCTGTTCTATCTCAAGGGCATTTGCCTCGTCAAGCGCAGATGTACCTTCGTCCAGTATAATGAGATGAATATTTCTCAGCATTGCCCTTGCGATTGCAATCCGTTGGCGCTGGCCGCCGGACATATTTTTACCATCTTCTTCTATGACGCTATCCAAACCGTTGGGTAATGAAGCGACATAGCTTTCCAGGCGGCAGCGCCGCAATGCGTCGTTTATCCTATCCTCGGGATAATCTTTTCCGAGGGTTAGGTTGAATCTGACGGTATCCTGAAATAGATACACCTTTTGCTCAACATATGCTATGTTTTCAAATATAATTTCCGCTGAAAGATCTCTTAGCTCAGATGAACCGTAAAGGATACTGCCAGTATAGTCTGGCAATAGGCCCATTAGGAGCTTGACAAGAGTGGTTTTTCCGCTCCCGCTTTCGCCTACAATGGCATATTTCCCGTTTGCCCGGAATGCTGTATCCTTAAAGTGGAGCTCTTGACTGTCGCTGTAATGATAGGAAAGCCCTTCAATTCGGATTTCCTCAATCTCTCCGGGCAGCGCTTTCTTTGTTTCTTCCAATGAGTCCACTTTGAACTTCTCCCAAAGTGTCTTTGAAGCCTTCAGGCGAGTAAAAGAGCCTGCTGCTTCGCTAACATTCCCGAAGAAGCTTCCGGCGAGATTTCCCACGGCAAGGACTGCGCCGATAGGCGCTACACCGAGGATCGCAGCAAGCACGGTAAGTGAAAGTAGGATCGTTTGCCCCACAAGGCTCGTAGATATAACGAATGTCTGTACGCCAACATTTTTCTTTTGGAAATTGTAGTTGCTTTGCTCCAGCCGAGAGGACGAGGCGGCGATTCGATTGGAAAACTCAGTAAGGCGATTGGACATCAAGAAGACCGGCAGGCCCATAACAGCATCCTTAAAGCTCTCAACACCCTTTTCCTGCGCAGCTGACCTCTTTTTATTCTCCTTCTGCAGTCCTTTGGTCAATAGCTGTGGCAGAACAGATACGAAAAAGAAAAGGACTACAGCTGCGATTCCGACATAAATGCTGATAAAAGATAAAGCGCAGATCGAGAACAGCGCCGTTACGGTACCTGATAATACGGAAAACAATGACGAGAAGGACTGCTCCATAATGGATTCTGTATCATTCGTGAGCCAAGACACATAGTTACCGGAGTCCATATCCATAAACTCATCATAACGGATGGAAACGATTTTCCGGGAGATCATGCGCCTGAGATCGTTTTTCATAAATGCCATGGCTTTTGCCTTCAGCACCCCGGATGAATAGTAGAACACCAGAGCTCCCAGCCAAATCAATAGCACCAGTATACCATCCCTAATGAGATCATCTACTGCATTTTCTGTGCTCTCATAACTCCGCACAATAAAAGAAAGGGAGTAGCCGGCGTAGACCATTGCGAAGGATGTGGCTATACTGATAACGGCACACAGTAGAAGACGCCATTTGTTTTTTGAAATGATTAGCCAAAAGTCTCTCATCAGTTTCCCTCCTCATCGGTTAGCTTTCGGAAGAGCATAGAAAGTCTGCCATCCGTTCTGGCATCATTCTCTGATACATAGTAAGACAGGCCTTCCATTGCTGTTGTGCCAAAATCATCTGCCAGCATTGTTCCCTGCAGGGTAGTCGTAAATTGAAAACTGCCTTCAAGATAGAAGGAGGGGGCCAGATCAAACTGCCTTGCCACGGTAATCGCTTCCGAAAGAGCCTTTTCTGCTTCCTGCATATGGTTGAGTAGGATATTGATCGTTGCGATTTCACAAAGAATTACCGTCCGGCTCTTGTCAAGGCACTTGCTGTTCGCAGGGCTGCGCACCATTTCGAGAATGTCCCCCAACATCTGCGCTGCAGAAAGAGCAGTATCATAATCTCTCCGGCTGCAGTAAACTGCCGAATAGCCTAAAAGGATGCGGAAAAGGCAGTCATAGGTGGAAGCAAAGCTCCTGTCAAGATAGGAACATGCCTCGTTTTCTCGGCCAGACCTAACTGCAAGGATATAGCCGATATAGCTGTCATTTGAGCCGTTTATATTGTTCTCCTTAAGATAATCCAGCCCTTTGTTGAACTGGCCTAATACAATATTCAATAGGGCTATATTCCCAAGAATGCTGTTTTTCACATGGTCAGCCTGTGTATAGGGATCAAATAATTCAAGGGAACGCTCATACAGTTCAAGAGCTCTCTCACTGAGCTTGCGCTCGTGTGTGTTACTGCTGATGGTCATATAAGCATCGGCGCTTGCTGTAACAAGTAAAAAACTATTGGGAAATCTACGGAGAGATTTTTTTATATGATCTTTACAAGCAGAATAATCACGCTGCTCCAGCAATGTGCCAATGACATCAATGCATTCGTCAACCTTTTTCAAGCTAAGATTTACACCCAGAAGTGTATCTGTTGAGACTCCAAATACCTCTGCCATTTCCATAAGTACCTGAATATCGGGTGTGGAAAGACCTTTTTCCCACTTGGATATTACACCAAGAGAGACATCCAGAGCATCCGCAAGCTGTTGTTGGGTTAGACCTCTTTCTTTTCTGTATGTGCGCATATTATCAGAAAAAGCCATAATAATTCCTCCGGTTCGTTTGTAATTGCGGTATAGAGATGATGGCCGTCACGTCTATTTAAATTATAGCGAAAAACCGCAGAAATGAAATAGACAACCATCACAGTTATAAAAATATTTTTTCAACGTCACGTTGATTTTTTTGAGTGACACTCTTCTGTCAAATTATAAAAAGCGGCGGAGATTGCTCCCCGCCGCCTGATACATTATGCGTAGATCAGTTCATGATTTATGATTTTCATTGCCCGATCCCGGATGTTATTCATCTTCTGCACCTAAAGCATTTGATCCTGAGCCTTGAGCTGTTCGGTGACGCCCTCACGGGCGGCAAACTGCTTTACCAGCTCAAAAAACATAGCTTCTGCCTGCTCGTTCAGATCGGCCAGATAACCGTTCAGTTTTCCGGTGACCTGCAGCTCGGTGTACAGTGCCTTACTGTGTTGCCGGAGATACCACAGATGCCGTTGTCCCCAAATGCCGATGGGGCGCTGTTCTTCATCGGGCAGCTTCAAGCGAGGAATGTAGTAATCGCCTTGCAGCTCGTACCAAAGACCAACTTTCGTGTCATAGATATACTTTTTCATGATGTAATCCTCCAAATTAAGATTGATTTCTGCAATTCAATCATTCTGGCTGATTACAAAAGCCCGAAGGGAGGCAACTTCCTTACGAAGTGCCTCCCTTAAAGATCTTGCTTTTTTGTTCGGTAACTGTTTTTGCGAAGTGTCGCCGCGAGACCCGGAGTCGAAAGTTTATTTTACGATCCTCTCGTACATCGAGCGGAGGACTTCGGTCGTCAGTTCGGTCGGGAAGTTGCGGAGCCTTACGGGGTTGACGGAGTTCGTCAGAGTGTCGATGTCGGTCGCGCGGTCGGTCGACTCCGGATATCCCATCTCGAGTTCGACGAGCAGAGCCTTGAACCAATCGAGGGTGACCGGGATCTCTTTGAGCGTTGCGGACAGATACTCGATGCCTCTGTGGTCGATGCACTTTTCGGGGTGATCGAGCATATATCCCCAGACCTCGGGCAGGCAGATGGCGACAGCCGCGCCGTGCGGGATCCTGAACAGAGACGTGATCTTGTAGCTCATCGCGTGAGCTGCGGTCGTCTGGGTGATGTTGATCGCCTGACCCGCGTAGTTCGCCGCGATCATGATCTGATTTGCCGCCTCGTCGTCGTTCTCGAAGATGTACTTCTTGTAGTTCGCGACGATCATTTCAACGGCTTTGCGGGAGTAGACCTTGCTTTCGTCCGTGGAGTTGACGGACCACCAGGATTCGATGCCCTGGCAGAGCGCGTCGAGCATGGTCGCTTTCTTCTGCCTGAGCGGCAGGGTCTTGAGGACGCTGTGTTCGAGGATGACGTAGTTCGGAATGATGCTTTCGTGCGTTACGGACTGTTTCTTGCCCTCGAAATAGATGACGGCGTAGCGGGTGGACTCGCTTCCGGTGCCGGCGGTCGTCGGGATCGCGATAAGCGGGACTCCGCTGTCCTTGTATTCCTGTTTGAGGTAGTTTTCCTTCGGGTCCATCTTGCAGTAGAGCTTGATGCACTTCGCAACGTCGATGGTGCTTCCGCCGCCGATCGCGAGGATCGTGTCGCATCCGTTCTCTCTGTAAAGGTCAACGCCCTTGCAGACCTGCTCGTAAAGTGGGTTGGGGGTGAATTCGTTGAACAGGACGAGCTTGTCTTTGTGATCGAAATAGATGTTCTTTACCTTGTCGGGCAGAAAATCGAACGCTTCGTCGCAGACAAACAGCATTTTTTTGGGATTGAGTTCTTTGAACAGCGTTTCAAAATATTCCGCGCCGGTCTTGATGATCTGAGCCATGATAATTCCTTCTTTCAGTCAGATTGAATAATGTCGGTATGCAAGACGAGACCGCGCCCGGGATGCGGGCGGCGGTCTTGGGTCTTTTTATATTCAGTTCTTGTAAACGACGGGGGTCTTGACTCCGCACTCTTTGAGCGCTTCCTTGAAGACTACGAAGAAGTCCTTGATGTCAGCTTCGTCGATGGCGCCGAGCGAGCAGAGACGGAAGGTGTTGGTCGTGCTGATCTTTCCGGGATAGATGGTGAAGCCTCTCTCGTAGCAGTAGTCGTGGACCTTCTCAAAGCTCCAGTTCGGATCGTCCGGATAGATCGCGGAAGAAACGAGTCCCGTTCTCCACTCGGGTCTGATGACCTGACGGAAGCCGAGTTCGTCGAGTCCGGCGTTGATGGCGTTGAATACTCTCGTATGTCTTGCCCATTTTGCTTCCTCGCCCTCTGCCCAGTACTCTTTGAGCGCCTGGATGGTCGCGTAGATGGTCTGTACGGGGGGAGTGAAGTGCATCTCGCCAGTCTTCTCGAAGTATTCGTACTGCATATAGAGGTTGCAGTAGTAGGATCTCTTCGGGAAGTTCTTGCTCTCTACGAGCTTTGCTCTGTTGCCGACGACGAACGAAAGTCCGGTGAACGCCATAAGACCCTTCTGAGCCGACGCCATACAGAAGTCAATGTTGTCCTTCTCGATGTCGATGGGACGCATAGCGTATGCGGAAGTGGTGTCTACGGTGAAGGTAGCGCCGTATTTGTGAACGATTGCGCCGATCTCACGGATAGGGTTCATG
This sequence comes from uncultured Ruminococcus sp., assembly GCA_902785485.1. Lineage (GTDB taxonomy): Bacteria > Bacillota > Clostridia > Oscillospirales > CAG-272 > RUG13077. The sequence continues at coordinate 15,157 of CACZZA010000001.1, forward strand.
ATACCGGTTCCGGTCTCGTTGTATGTGGTGTGGACGAGCGCGACGTCGGGGTTGTTCCTGAGGGTCTCTTCGACTTTTGCAAGGTCGGGTCTCTCGTCAACGGGGAACTGGAGGTTGATGTGCGGCAGACCGTAGTACTGGCAGATCTCGACCGCTCTCGCGGAGTACGCGCCGTTGTTGATGACGAGCACTTTTTTGCCCTCGGGGAGAAGGCTGTTGATGCAGACGTCGATGTTGATGGTGCCGCTTCCGCAGAAGAGGACGCTGGTGTATTTGTCAAGGTCGCCGTGTACGATCTTGACGAGGTCTTCGCGCAGACCCTTCATAAGGCCGGCAAACTCTTTTTCTCTCGGGCAGATGTCCGGTACGACCTGTGCGTACTTTACGGTGTCGGTAGTGGTCGAGGGACCGGGATTGAGCAGAATGTTTCTTTTGATGGGTTCCATGTTTGTTTCTCCTTATATTGTGTGATTTGTAATATAGTTTTCAGTTGTTGACCGATATTTCTTCTTTTCCGGTGAGGAAACGTCTTTGCTTGAAGTAGAAGACTACTCCGAGGGCGATCCACGCGCCGAACATTATGTAGCTCGGCAGTTCAAAGTGGACTCCGGTGAGTCCGGGGATCGGGATGAGCTGAAGTCCCATAAAGATTATGCTGAACGCAAGGCTCGTCCACGCCATGACCTTGATGAGTTTCGTCGCGTCGCCGCAGCGTTTAGCCGTGACTATCGTGCAGAGGGACGTGAACATATATCCGATGGAAGCGCCGATGGAGCTCATATCGACGAACCAGCCGAGCGCCTCGCGTCCGAGGATCGGTCCGAGCAGGCTGACCGCGATGCAGAAAAGCATTGCGTTCTTCGGGGTGCCGTGCTTGGGATCGACTTTGCCGAACCATTTGGGGAGATAGCCTTCGCGCCCCATCGAGAGCATAAGTCTCGACGACGCAAGATAAAATCCCATGATGCCCGAAAGCACCGCGCAGGAGACGCCGACTCCGACGAGGATCTTGCCGAAGACTCCGAGCAGGTTCTCAGCCGCTACGAGGACTACCCATTCGCCCGCCATTACCTGTTCGGTCCAGTTTTCGACCGCGGCGGCTGCGATGGTGTTGTTTGAAGTATATACGAAGCATCCGAACGCGATCGAGATGACCATGATGAAGGATACTTTCTTGAAAGAGAAGTTGAACTCCTCCGCTTCCTGAGGGATGGACGCGAATCCGACGTACGCCCAGGGAGTGATGGCGAAGGTCGCGAGGATCGCGGTCATGATGCCGGAAGGTCCTTCGTGGGGCGTTACCGCCACCTGAGCCAGGTCTCCGCCTTCCTTCGCGATCTTTGCGGCGAGCGCTTTGTCGTAGTCAAAGCCCCATACGGGAGCGAGGTTGACGCCCTTCGCTTTCGAGCTGACGAGCGCCGAGACGAACAGTACGACCACGCTCGAAACGAGCAGGACCGTGAGGATCGTCTGGATGAATCCGGCTTTGTGTACGCCGATGATGTTGAGGTAGCCGAACAGGATGAGTATAGCCATCGCGAACAGCATCTCGCCGAGGTATATGTCCATTCCGGCTATAGTGTAGAGCGGGGACATCCCGAAGCTGAGGATGCGCTGTCCCGGACCGTCGAGTCCGTCGACGATAAGTCCGATAGCCGTGCTGTTCATAGGCACGTTCGTAAGGTAAGCGACGACGAGGAACCATCCGCAGAAGAACGCCGCCTGCTTGCCGAAGCAGTTTTTCGTGAAGGCGAATTCGCCGCCCGCGACCGGGTATTTGGGTACCATGTAGGCGTACATGAAGGCGATTATCACCATCACGAGTCCGCCGAGGAGCATCGCTATCGCGGTACCAGCCACGCCCGAATTAGGCAGGAATTTTTTGCCCGGGTTGATGAACGAGCCCCAGCCGATGATGCATCCGAAAGCGATCGCCCAGACGTAAGTCGGGGAGAGCTGCCTCTTCAGCTCGCCGTTGCCCGTACCGGTGTGCGTTTGTTTGTCCATTTCGTGTTGTGTCCTTTCGGTGAAAAGAGTATGAAACGTCCGCATTTTTGCTGCGTACGTAACGAACGCGAACGCCGTATTCCGACGTTCGAGCCGGAAAAAAATATCTTCCGGCTGCGTTTGTTACATAATTATTATTGTATTTTTGATTGTATCACCCGGCTCGTTTTTTGTCAAGCGAAACGGGGTCAAAAAAAGGCAAAAACCGCCGTTTTTTCGCCCTTTTTTCCGACTTTGCAACGTTATTCCGCAATGATGGCAAAATAACGTTTTAACATGGTCGCGCCCGTTCCCGGAAATGGACGGGGAAAAGGAAAAAGCGGCTGTAAAAATCTCCGCTGAAGACAGAGCAAGAATTTAGCGGAGGAGAACGCAAGGGGAACCTTTTAAGGAAAGGTTCCCCTTGACCCCTCTAAACCTTTCAAAGGGGAAGGACAATAAACAAGAATTTAGCGGGCTAACGACAGCCTTTACAGACGATAGCCACAGACTCTACCTCGAGCCGGCGAGCGAACGCCTATGTCAATAGCTCACCCCTCTGGGGGAGCTGTCAGCGCAGCTGACTGAGAGGGCACGCGTGCGGTTGGTTACTATTCGTAAAACCCTCTCCGTCACGGCGGGACGGACACCGCCGCGCCACCTCTCCCAAAGTGAGAGGTCCCCGTTAGTGGTCGCCTGTTGCCTCGAGGTGGAGTCTGTGGCTATCGTCTGTAAAGGCAATCGTTAGCCCGCTAAATTCTTGTTTATCTTCCCCTTCTGTGAGTTTTTTGAAAGAGCGCGAGAGGACTTTTTTTCAAAAAAGTCCTCTCGCAAAAATATCTCCGTTATTCTGTTTTCAAGCCTTGTTGAATTTCGTCTTGTCCTGCTTGCAGCGCGGGCAGCGCCAGTCGTCGGGAAGGTCCTCGAAGGCGGTGCCGGGAGCGACGCCGCGGTCGGGGTCGCCGAGGGCGGGATCGTAGACGTAGCCGCAGATACCGCAGATATATTTTCCGGTCGCGGTCTTATAGACGATCTCGCCTACGGGGATGCTTTCGGGCGGGGAGAGAAGGTCGACCACTTTGAGCGACTCGAGGTTTTCATATCCGAGCGGTGTATGTGTCGAAAGGTAGACCGTCGGGTGGTTCGAAATGAACTCGCGCACCGTATCGAGCGTTTTTCTTGCGGCGGAGGCGTCCTCGTAGACCACCGAGAGCTTGTTTGCGTAGAGCGCCTCGTCGGTGTAGGTTATATCGCCGTGGAACATCAGAAAGAGGCCGTCGTTTTCGGCGATGACGATGCTGTTGCCTTTGGTATGCCCTTTCGCCTCGATCAGACGGACTCCGTCCGCGACGATCTGCGAGGCGGGGAAGTTGTAGTAAGGTCCGTCGGAGTAGGTCGCGCGGACGATATTCTCACCTTTGAGACCGAGCGCGTCCGCGTCTTCGGGAGAAATGTATATTTTAGCGTTCGGAAAGGAGCGCAGCTCTCCCGTGTGGTCGTCGTGCTTGTGCGTGACGAGGATCTTCGACACCTGCTCCGGCTTGTAACCCGCGTCCGCGAGCGCCGAAACGTAGTCCTTGACGCGGCTTCCCATATATATAACGGTATTTTCGTCCGGGACGGCGTCGGGAGCTTCGAGCGGCATACCGGTATCGACGAGGATGACCTCTTTCCCGGTGTCGATAAGGAAGTTCTGAAGGGACGAACGGTAGCGCACCTTCGGGTCGAACGCGCCGGGACCCTCCTCGCCGCCGAAGGCGAAGGGCTGGGTCATAAAGCCGTTCTCGTAGAGCTTGATGGCTTTGAATTTCATACGTTTTTCTCCTATATAATATATCTCAGTTTTTCGTGATAAGCTCGAGGTCTATCGTGAACATGGCGCTCGAGAACCTATTGGGGAGATCCCGCTCGGACGGGGATGTGATCTCACTTCCGTCCTTCATAACGAATGTGACAGATTTGTCGGAGGCGCTTTTGAAGGCCATTTTTGGGAAGTATCTCCAAATGAGCATATATGAGTTTTTGACCCCGTCGAGGATCGTTTTCACCGTTTCCGCGGAGATCTCTTTTTTGCTTTCGTAGACCGTCGGATCGTCAAATTTTTGCTTTTTCTCGCTTATTCCCGTTCCGTCCGGGAGCAGGGTGAGCTTCGCGCTCGAAAAGCCTCCGTCTTTTCTCGTTTCGGTGAACGTCAGCGAAACGACGTCTTTGACGTCGGGAACGTCGACCTTTTCACCGGCGAGAGCGTTCTCAAAAACTTCGATCACTTTGTGCGCGAACGGACGTTTGATTATCGGAGCCTGATTGTCGGAAAAGCCTATCCTCTCGCCGCTCGCGTATTCGATCCTGACTTCCCCTCCGAAGTTTTCCGGCAGACCGTGAGTCCTCGAGTGATAGCCGTTTTTCGCGGCGAGATCGTATTCCTTCACGATAGACACGAGACCGGGCATCACGTCGGCCTTGACGAACCCCGAAACGTCGCGGTTTGCCTCGGGCTTCCACTCGAAACCCTCGGTGTGGAGCCAGAGGAACGTTCCGGTCTCCGTTTTGACGGCAAACGCCGATACGCGCATCAAGGGATCGCTCTCGTCGGACGTTCCGTGTACGTCGTATCCGAGCGCCGAGTCGACGTTGAACAAGGTCATCTCGTCCGAGGTAATCGTCTTCGGAGCGCGGGTGTCGATAGAGGAGTCCGTGCCTCCGCACGCGAGGGGATCGCTTCGACTGATGATCCGGATCCCGTCGTCTTCGATGGCGGTGTCGTCTTTTTTCTTTTTGAAGAAGCTGAGCATCGCTTGTTCCTCCGTGTTTCGCCGCGGTCCGCACATCTCTCCGACGGGCGACCCTTCCGCGGCAATTTGCGAAAAGGCGGAGCCTCCCGCTGTGTTTGTATTGCGGCGGAGCCTTCCGCGGCAATTTGTGAAAAGGGCGGAGCCTCCCGCTGTGTTTGTATTGCGGCGTTTTGTATTTTTCTTATGTTATTATACAATATCCAAACTCGAAAATCAACCCCAACCACGGTCGCGATCATGGTCTTTTCCGTGCCCGACTCGCCCGAAAATGAAAACTTTTTGTGAATAAAACGAAAATAATACATTTCGTTTTTTGCCGATTTAACTGAAAAAATTGATTTTCCATAATGATCCTCAGGCTTTTTTGTTGACAAGCCTGTCCGCGCGTGCTATAATGAATAGAGTTAATGTGAAAAAAATATCACTTATATATTTTAGAATAAGATTTTAGGAGTAATCGATATGTCTTTTAAAGCCGATCCGTCACTGAAACCTTTTGAAAAACACATTTATCTCAGCAGTCCGACTATGCACGGCGAGGAAGCCGAGTATATGATGGAGGCGTATAACACCAACTGGATGAGTACGGTCGGAAAGAACATCAACGAGATCGAAGCGAGAATCGCGTCTCTCGCCGGAGTCAGATACGCCGTGGCGCTCAGCTGCGGGACTGCCGCTCTCCATCTCGCGACCAGACTCGCCGGAGAAAGGCTGTACGGACAGGCGCGTCCCAACGCGGGAACGCTCGCGGGTAAAACCGTGTTTGCAAGCGATGTAACGTTCGACGCGTCGATCAACCCTATCGCATACGAGGACGGCAACGCCGTTTTTATCGATACAGAGTACGACACCTGGAATATGGACCCCGCAGCGCTCGAAAAGGCGTTTGAACTTTATCCCGATACAAAGCTCGTGGTCGTAGCGCATCTTTACGGCACTCCCGGAAAGATGGACGAGATACGAAAGATATGCGACGCGCACGGCGCGCTCATCGTTGAGGACGCGGCGGAAAGCTTCGGCGCGAAATACCTCTCGGACGGAGTCTGGAAGGAGACGGGCGCGCTCGGAGACTATAACTGTATCTCCTTCAACGGAAATAAGATCATCACCGGATCGAGCGGAGGAATGTTCCTTACCGACAGCAAGGAGGACGCCGACAAGGTCAAAAAATGGAGTACTCAATCGCGTGAGGACGCGCCGTGGTATCAGCACGAGGAAATAGGCTTCAACTATCGGATGAGCAACGTCATCGCCGGGGTCGTCCGCGGTCAGCTTCCTTATCTCGATACTCATATCGCGCAGAAAAAAGCGATCTACGAGCGCTACAAGGAAGGCTTCAAGGACCTTCCGGTAAAGATGAATCCTTACGACGAAACAAAGTCCGTACCGAACTTCTGGCTGAGTTGTATGATAATTGATCCCGAGGCGATGTGTCCTCAGGTCAGGGACGACTCGAAGGCGCTCTATACTCCCGAAAGCGGGAAAAGCTGTCCGACAGAGATATTGCAGACTCTTTCGGCTTACAACGCCGAAGGACGCCCGATCTGGAAGCCGATGCACCTTCAGCCGATCTACCGCGCGCATCCGTTCGTCACAACGAACGGCAACGGCAGAGCCCGGAGCAACGCCTACATTCAGGAGACCGGTATGCGAGACGTCGGAGCCGATATCTTCTCCCGCGGTCTCTGCCTGCCCTCGGACAACAAAATGACGCCCGAACAGCAGGACGTTATAATAGAATTGATCAAGGATTGTTTCAAATAAGATGACAACTGAAAGAAAACGTTCGTTCTACGAGAGGTTCGTGAAAAGAACGTTGGATATAATATGCGCTCTTCTCGCTTTGATCGTGTTCGGATGGCTGTACATACTCATCGCGGTCATCGTGTTCATAAAAATGGGAAGACCGGTGTTGTTCAAGCAGCCGCGTCCGGGTCTCATAGATCCCAAGACCGGAAAAGAACGGATATTTTACATGTATAAATTCCGCACCATGACCGACGAACGGGACGAGAACGGAGAACTCCTCCCCGATGAGGTGAGGCTCGGAAAATTCGGAAAAGCTTTACGGGCGACCAGCCTGGACGAGCTTCCCGAAGCATTCAATATTCTGAAAGGCGATATGAGCATAATCGGACCTCGTCCGCAGCTCGTCCGCGATATGGTCTTCATGACGCCCGAGATACGTATGCGACATACGGCGAAGCCGGGACTTTCGGGACTGGCTCAGGTGATGGGACGCAACGCGATCAGCTGGGAAGATAAATTCAAATGGGACCTTAAATACATCGAACGCGTTTCTTTTGCGAGCGATTTCAAAATAGTGTTCAACACCGTTAAAAAAGTGTTCGTTAGGTCGGATATGACCGAATCCGACGAAGAGACCGACGTCACGCTCGATTACGGCGACGCTTTGCTCGCGGAGGGAAAAATAAACGCTGAAGAATATCGGGCGGGACTCACGGAAGCAAAAAGGTTGCTTGCGGGAAAAGTGGCTGAAAAATGATCTACGGCGGTATTATATATGGAGCGTAAAATTGATTTCAAAACGATACGGCTCGGCGAAAACACCGGACATGGAAATGCGCGCAGAACTTCGCTTGCAAATTGCTCGTATTCTTTAGTGGCTTTGATGGACGCTGACGATATATGCGAAAAAAACCGCTTTGAGCTTCAGCTGAAAGCATTTGCTTCTGACAACTCGCTTAGTATCGTAGGGGGACAGATCACCGAGTTTATCGGCGATCCTGCTAATATCACCGGTGTTAGGCGTGTCCCCGAAAAGAACGGTGAGATACTGGAATATATGAAGAAAAGATGCCCCATGAATCAGGTATCGGTAATGTTCAGGAAGGAAGAGGTAGAAAAAGCTGGCGGATACATTGACTGGTACTGTGAAGAAGACTATTATCTTTGGATAAGAATGGCTGAGACAAGGTGTGTTTTTTCAAACCTTCCCGAAATCCTTGTCAACGTCCGTACAGGAAAAGAAATGGCTTCGCGCAGAGGGGGCTGGAAGTATTTTTGCAGCGAGAGGAAGCTCCAGCGGTATATGCTGAAAAAAAAGATCATCGGATTTTGGCGTTACCTGTATAACGTCGCGGTGAGGTTCGGCGGCGAGATCGTTGCTCCGGACAGCCTGCGCCAAAAACTTTTTTCCTTGTTGAGGTCGAAACCCGCGAACATTTCTTTATCAAATGATACCTCTCCGATTGTTTCCAAAAAAAAAGAAAATGATCTTCCGGCCTTTTCAGTGTCGATGTGTGTTTATTCCGGAGACAATCCGGAGTGGTTTGATACCGCACTTCTGAGCGTTGTAGAACAGACTGTATTACCTGATGAAATTGTTTTAGTCATTGACGGTCCGATCGGCGAAGGACTTGAATCAGTCATAGAAAAGTACCGTGATCTGTGCGGAGGATGATCCGTACAGATATGTTTGAGGAGATTTTGACGATGCGAAAAATTGAACTTGATGAACTGAAAAGAATTGAGTTTGAGTTGCTTTGCCGTCTTGACGAAGTGTGTAAAAAGAACGCCATAAAATACTCGCTTGCATACGGCACGTTGCTCGGAGCTGTCAGGCACAAGGGATTTATTCCCTGGGATGACGACGTGGACGTTTTTATGATGCGAAATGATTACGAGCATTTTCTCAGGGTATGTTCAGAAGATGATGTTCCTTTCAAGCTTGTGTCACACGGTACCTGCGAATGGTATAATTACCCGTTTTCGAAAATATACGACGATGAAACGGTGCTTAAGGAAAAAAATACATATTTCGACGGCAAGCTCGGAGTTTTTATCGATATTTTTCCGATAGATCCTTTGGGAAAAACAGAAAAAGAAGCGGAAAAAAACTACAAAAAAACCGCTTTTGTAAGAGAACTCATAACCGCTTCTAACTGGAAAAGATTTTTCAGAAGCAAAACCCGCTCTGTACTTATAGAGCCGGTCAGACTGTTCTTCTATCTCGCTTCAAGACTGACCGATCCGAAAAAGCTGCTGCGCAAGCTCGAAAAACCTTTTTTGGAGATTGAAGAGAGCGAGGCGAAGTTTTTCGGGAGCATTTACAGTCCATACAGGATAAAAGAGATCGCGCCGTCGGAAATATACGAGTGGTCATCAAAAGTCGAATTCGAGGGCAGGACTTTTTGTTCGATCAAAAATCCCGAAGCGTATCTGACAAAGTTTTACGGTGATTATATGAAGCTTCCGCCTGAAGAAAAAAGGGTGTCTCACCATCTTTTTGAGGCTTGGAGCAATAAATGATTCAGTTTTTTTGCAGAGGTTAGCATGGTGTTCGACAACGACAGACTTAGGGTACTGGTGATCAGCCACAACGTCTTTTCAGACAATACAAGTATGGGCAAGACTTTATCATCGTATTTTTGCGGTTTTGACCCGGACAATGTTGCCCAGTTGTTTTTTCATTCGGAGACGCCCTCTTCCGGGGTTTGCGATCTGTATTACCGTATTACCGATAAAGAAATGATAAAGTCGGTATTTTTCCGAAAAAGCGGCACGGTCGTCTCCTCAGTCAAAGACGCTGCACCCCTCCGGTCTCCCCGCAAAGAAAACGGAGTAGAGTCTTCTCTGTACCAGAAGGGGAGAAGACGCACCCCAATGATATATTTCCTCAGAAATCTCTGGTGGAAGCTCGGAAAATGGAATACGAAGGCGCTTCGGAACTGGATAGACGATTTTTCTCCGGACTGCGTGTTTTTGGCGTCGGGCGACTACTCGTTCGCTTATGATATTGCCCTGTTTATTGCAAAAAAGCGCGGTATTCCGCTCTATATCTCGTGCATGGACGATTATTATTTCAACAATAAGAATTCCGACTCCGTATTCGGCAGGATTGTCCATAAGTCATTCATGAAGCACGTCGGAAAAGCGGTTGATTACTCAAACGCCATATTCTGTATCTGCGACAAGATGTCGCGCGATTATTCAGCGTTTTTCAATAAAAAATGTGTGACGCTCCATACCTCCGCATCCTTTGACGGAAAGCTTTCCGAGCCTAAGGAACGCTGCATCTCTTATCTCGGGAACCTCGGGCTCGGCAGAGCGGACAGGCTCGTCGAGATAGGAAGGGCTCTTAAAGCGTTGAACGCGGATATTGACCATATCGACGTGTATTCGTCTGAAACGAGAGAGAGCATACTGTCGAAGCTGACTCCTGAAAACGGGATAGTTTTTCACGGAAAGATCGGAGCCGACGAAGTAAAAAGAGTTATCGGAAAGAGTCTCGCAGTTATCCACACCGAATCGTTCGGAGAAAAAAGCGAGAATAAAGTGAAGTATTCCGTTTCGACGAAGATAGCCGACTCGCTTATGAGCGGTACCTGCATATTCGCTTACGGTCCAAGCGACGTCGCGTCAATCGAGTATCTTGAACAGAACGGCGCGGCCCTTTGCGTCACGTCTCCCGAAAAGCTTTCGGAAGGACTTAAAACTCTTTTGACCGATTCTTTCACAGTTGATAATATCTTGGTCCGGTCTGTCGAGCTTGCAAAAAAAAACCATACGAAAATGAACAGTTTTAATGTGATCAAATCCGAACTGGCTTTTCTCGCGTAGTAAGATTGCTATTCTTTTATTATTTGTTGTGAGAGTTGAATTGAGAACTGAATGAAAATGAAAATTTGTCAAATAAACTGTGTTTACGGTTCAGGAAGTACTGGTTCTATCGTTGAAGAGATTCATACGGAATTGATAAAAAGAAATATCAAATCTATTGTGATAGTTCCAAAAACAAAATCTAAAGATAAAGGCGTATACACTGTATCAAACCGATTACTCAATGACCTCAGTGCGTTTTATCGACGATTTTTCGGACGCCAGTTCGACGGAGCTTTTGTTCAGACGAACCGTATTTTGAATATTTTAAAAAAAGAAAAACCGGATTTAGTCCATCTTCATTGTATTAATGGCAATGATATAAATGTTTACAGGCTGATGAACTATCTCAGCAGCAATAAAATAAAAACGGTTTTGACTCTTCACGCCGAATTCCCGTATACAGGAGGGTGCGCTCACGCCTATAGTTGTCAAAAATGGCTGGATGGTTGCGGTGATTGCTATCGATTTAAGAAAGCGACTAATTCATGGATTTTCGATCGCACAGCACGCACGTGGAAAAAACAAAAAGATTGTTTCGGAAAATTCGATGACAATAAACTCGTAATAGTTTCTGTTTCTCCATGGTTGAATTCCAGAGCAGGAATATCTCCAATGCTGACGAAATTTAAAAAGATAGTTATCTTAAACGGATGCGATACATCGATATTTTATCCGAGAAAAACTAATAACTGGAGAGAAAAATTAAATATTTCTCCAGATAAGATTATTGTTGCTCATATTACAGCGTCATTTAATCCGGATTCAAACGACTCCAAGGGAGGACGTTTCATATACCAACTTGCCGAGCAGTGCAAAAATGATAATATTGTTTTTGTTGTTGCGGCTAACTCAGGTAAAGTGGATACTCCGCCAGATAATTTGCTGTATGTGGGTAGAGCCCCGTCTGCAGAAAGTCTTGCTGAATTGTACTCAGAAGCTTCTTGCACTGTAGTGACCAGTAAACGCGAAACATTCAGTATGGTCCTAGCTGAAAGTATATGCTGCGGGACGCCTGTTGTGGCATTTAAGGCAGGAGGACCTGAAAGTATTTCAGTACAGGACTTTACTGATTTTGCAGAATACGGAGACATTGAGGAACTGTATAAAAAACTTATGATGATGGTGGAAGAACATCATAATCGGCAAAAAATAGAAGAATCCGGGAAGAATAAATATGATAAATCTCGTATGGTTTCTGAATATATCAATGAGTATTTTGAGTTATTCAACTGTGCTGACAAGTCTTGAAATATGAAAAAAAGTGGGGATTTCTTTAATGAGTATCGAAATTGACAGACCTGTAAGTGTTGGTATTGCCACATTTACTGATGCTTTGAATTATGGGGCTTTGCTTCAATCCTACGCTTTGGGAAGTTTTTTATCATCATTGGGCTATCAAGTATTCTACGTTAACAGAAATAATGAAGGGAAAGTAAGAAACAATAAAAAAAATATTATCAAACGATTGTTTTATGCCCTGATTGTAGAAAAAAGAAAATCAGAGAAAAATGATCAATTTGAAAGATTCAAATCTGAGAATTATTCATTTGTGAAAAGTGCTAACGAAGTTGATATTTTGGTATGCGGAAGCGATCAGATTTGGAATCCGGAGATAACTAAAGGTTTCGATCAGTTATTTTTTGGAGGGGCATGCAACTTTTCTGTAGCTTACGCAGCAAGCTGTGGTGATTTGTCTGTGCTTATGAACAAGACAGATGAGTTTTTTTTAAAACTTTCAAACTTTGATTCAGTTTCCAGCCGCGAGGAAGATCTTTCGCGGTTTATCACAGTTAATACAGGACTGGACTGTCCAGTTGTTTGCGATCCGGTATTTTTGCCAGACTTGAGTGTTTACAAAGAAATCGAAAAAGAAAGCCTTGAAGAAAAAAGATATCTTTTGATTTATCAGATGAATAAAGATAAGTTTCTTTACAAGCTTGCAAAGTATATTTCTTCAAAGTTTCATCTCGATATCGTAGAGATAAATAATGATCTATACGACTGCAGGCTGATTAAAAGCAATTGTTATTATTCTGTTTCTCTTGAAACCTTTTTATCGCTTATTGACCATTCTTCGTTCGTTATAACCAACTCCTTCCATGGAACGGCATTATCTATTTTATATAAAAAGCCTTTTTTCAGTGTTAAGAGCAACAAGAGAAATTCGAGAATATCAAGTCTGTGCAACTCCCTTGGACTCGGCGACAGATTTATCGATAGCGGAATAAAGCTCAGTTCGTTGGATCTGTCGGCAATCGACTATGGAGAAGTTTCAAAAAAAGTCGAATTATTTTCCGATAGTTCAAAACAATATTTGAAAGAAACATTATTAAAGATATCGGAGAAGATAAATGTCAAATAGGCTACAAAAAGAAAAGAAACTGATCAAAAATACGATTTGGTATTTTATGGGATCATTTTCTTCAAAAGCAATTTCTTTTTTACTTGTTCCGCTATATACGAGTATTCTTACAACAGCAGAATACAGTATTTCAGATATAATTTCGACAACTGTAAGTCTTTCATTACCGTTCTTTACTCTTATTATAAGTAGTGCGGTATTTAGATTTGTGCTTGACAAAAAAGGCAATTACGATAAGATCTTCACACTCGGTTTTTCAACAGTTATAATTGGTTTCATACCTCTTGCAATTATTTCTTTCGTGGTATTTATGTGTATTGACACGTTAAGAAATTATTGGTTGTATTTTGTTCTATACTATATTCTCAGCGCCATTGCCACCCTAGAGTCTGAGTTTCTAAAGGGACAGGAAAAGGTCAAGACTGTTGCCTTGGTGGGTTTTATTTATACAGTTGTCGTTATTGGGCTTAATATCTTATTCCTTGTAGTATTGAAAATGAGGATAGAAGGATATCTAATTGCTCATCTCATCAGCTCAGGCGTTTCCGTTATAATGTATGCTATCCTCGGCAAAACACATCGATATATAATAGATCCGCGTAAAATAGGCCCTGATCTGCGGAAAGAAATGTACAAGTATTCGATCCCGATGATTCCAAATTCTGCCATGTGGTGGATTACAAACTCGTCGGATAGATATTTTGTTTCCGCGATGGTCTCCATCTCTGCAAACGGACTCCTGTCGGTGTCTTACAAAATTCCGTCGCTTCTTGCGGTGTTTATTAGTATTTTTCATAGTGCGTGGGAACTGTCGGTCGTAGAGGATTTTGAAAAAGACAGCGGAAAAGCTTTCTTCAACGAAATATATCAAAAATACATCGAATTCAATATTATTATAACAGCTTTTTTGGTAATAACTTCGAAACTTTTGGGATCTTTTTTATACGCATCAGATTTTTTTGAGGCGTGGAAATATTCCGCGATTCTCGTCGTTGGTTATTCTTTCCATTCTATGGCAGGTTTTTTGGGAACTGTATTTACTACTGTAAAAAAAACCAAACTGCTTTTTATATCAACTTTCATCGGTGCCGGATCAAACCTTATTTTGAACTTCGTTCTTATCAATTTCTTCGGTATCATCGGTGCGGTTATCGCAACAGTAGTAAGTTACTTTTTAACGTTTGCTGTCAGATTGATCGGAGCTAAAAAACTGATCACGCTCACAACGAAATTGACAAAAAATGTGCTTTCTTTCTGTCTTATTATTGTGGAAGCGATTCTTGTTTTCTTTGATACGTTTTACGGATTTATAGTTGCCGGCATTATTTTTGCTGCACTTATTGTAGTCAACAGAGCTTTCTTTACTTATGTATTTAATATAATATTCACAATGTTAAAGAAATTAATAAAACGCAGGAGTGAAAAATGAAAAATGTAGTCTTCATCGTTATGGATTCGGTGTTCGAAGAAATACTTAATGCTAACGATAACGTTTGTCCGTTCATCAATTCGATCAGAGGCAAATCTTTGTATTTTTCTAATGTGTATTCTCAAGGCCCATATACGGAAGCAGGAACAAAAGGACTTCTATGCAGCGAAGACACGTTAGACAACGAGGCGTATCTTCATAGGTATTCAAACGCTAAGAACTTTATCTCAAGTATTTTCAAAGACAACGGATACAAAACAACAAGTTTGATTTACCCGACTACTTTGTATAACAAAAAGATAATAGAAAAACTGGACAACATTTTCTTTTCTTCTGTATTTCTGCCGGATGTGTTCTGGAACCAAAAGTTGCTTTTTTATAAAAGCGTTAAAGAAGAGAACGGACTCGACGAAAGTGATTACGTCAGAATATTCGGAATACTTGAAGATGTATTTGATTTTTGGCTTTATTCTCTCGATAGGAAAGAGCACCCTGATAACTTTAAGATGCTCGATAAATATAATTCTGGATTTCCTTGGGAAGATCTATATAGATCCGTAGAGAACGAAAGGGAAAAATACCAATACGATAAGAAGGCATATGTAGATTCATTGCTTTTGTCGAATAACAACTTTTTACAGACAAAAACGTTTGCCGAGACTGATATTTTGAAAAACAACGCCTTGAAAAAAGCAATAAAAAAGAGACGTGCTTTTTGCCTGAAATTGTCTTTTTTTCAGCTGTTCCGCGAAGTAAAGAATTTGAACTTGTTGTTCTCGTTGACAAAGAAAGAAAAGTCAAAGTCAGAGAGAAAAAAGCTCAGAAAAGCGTGGCTTACCTCAGTAAAACGGGCATTCGATATATTTACTGTCAAGAAAAGCAAAGATTTCAAACTGTTACTGTCGGCAGGGGCTCAATTGGATTTTGCCGCTGATTATCTTATCAACAATCAAAAAGAACCTCAGTTTTTGATGGTGCACATAGAAGAACCTCATTATTATAACACATTTTTCTCTTACGACTGTGAAGACATTGATAAGATCGTGGGGGAGTTTGACTATGCAGACGAGTACTTGCGGTCCGTCAAAAAGACCGGATACAGCGGATTTGCTTACTATGACCTGTCGCTGAGATATGTTGATTTACAGATCAAGAAACTGTTCGATAAGTTGAAAGCCAACGGGGCTCTTGAAAATACCATAGTGGTTTTGACTTCTGACCATGGTTCGTCATATACTGGGAGGTTCATCAGGCCGAGAAGTGTAATCAATTTTCATAAAGAAAATTATCACATTCCTTTTATCATATACGGAGACAATATTTCCGGAAAGACAGTCGACAAACTGTCTTCAAATTTGGATATTATTCCGACGCTTCTAAAATTTCTGAATCTTTCTTCACCAACCGATCTTTCCGGAAAAGATATTCTAAGCACAGAAGCAAGGGATCATATATTGATCGAATTTATGGGGGCGGGGTGCCCGGATATCCATTTGAAGCCTGCTTGGATAGCCGCAAAAAGTAATTATTGTCAAGTGTCTTATATTGGCTCGGTCTTGAAAGAATTCAAGTGTGACAATATCGATGCGGTATACGATTTGAAGGAAGACCCCGATCAGTATAATAATTTGAATGGAAGAAACACGGGAATAGAAGCAGAAAGGCTCATCGGCTGTATCAAGGCAAGACTCGAACAGTTAAGAAAAGAGTATAGCAGCGAATGAGCGGTAAGAATGAGAAGAATACGTTTGTTTCAATTGAGGTCGGTATATGGAACTGAAAAAAGTATTGCTTTACTTGATATTGATAATGTCGACATTTTATGCATTTATTCAGGCGGCCGGAATTATCAGGATTGATGTTCTTTTGATTATAATGTTTGTTATGACGGTCGTTCTGCTTTTTATTGCAAAAAAAGTTCGTTTCAATAACACAGCGGCACTGTATCTGTTAGTTTTGCTGTTGATGTGTATCAGTCTTTTTTATACGGTCGACACAGAACTTACCGTGACATACATCTACGTTATGGTCTACGGATTTGTTTTGTTTGTTTGTTGTTTGTCTCATAAAGACGCTCCCGATTGCCTTATCAAGGTACTGCTTGCTTTTTCTCTGATAAACGTTTTTGCCACAATTTTTTCTATTTTAGCGGGCGACTCTTTCACCAAGTTCGTTTCCGCTTTATTTCCGAAATTGAATACTAAGTTTGAGTTTGCATCGGGAATGTTGGGTCAAACCGGGACAAACTCATATGTTATCGTTTATTCCTGTTTATATTATTGGATAAATATAATTGCCTCTTCGGAAAAGAAAACAAAACATCTGATTTTTCTTCTCTTATCTGTATTCGCTTTGCTTTTGACGGGAAAAAGAGGACCTCTGATATGGCTTGTTGCAACTGCTATGATAGTTGATTTAGTCTTTCAAAATCATACAAAAGCTTCAGACCTGTTAAAAAGCGTTTTCAAATACATAGGAATTATTCTTGTGATTGTCTTGTTCTTTGTTACAGTTGATAATATTGACATAGTAAGCAACGCTCTGTCCAGGTTTATTGTTGATCAGGAGAAAGACTTCTCATCAGGAAGATTCAAACTGTACGAAAAAGGGATTCAATATATTAAGGATAACTTTTTTTTCGGGGTCGGAGCCGGCGCTTATAACCATTTTGGACAAGGAGTTCATAATGACTATTTGCAAATCATAGCAGAAAACGGGATCTTTAGTTCTCTGTTGTTTTTTGCCTTTATACTGTTAAATCTAAAAAACGCTTTTCGAACTTTCAAAAAAACCTATAATAAAATAATACCGTTGTATTTTTTGGGATTACAGATTTTTATGGCTCTTAATGCACTTACGGGGACATCATATCTTCATTATGGGTTATTTTTCATTTACATTGAAGTTTGCTCGTGCAACTATGTTTTGTATTACCATGATGAAATCACAGAGATAAAAGCTGCTTCGCAATGATGGAGCCAAAGAAAAACAGACCAATATTATGTTATTGGTCTGTAAAAAAATAATAAAGAATAATTCATATGACATTGTGAAAAACGGCAAGTTGAGTTTTTACACGTCGTAAGTCTTGTCTATCGCTTTAAGTTCGCGGAAGGTGTCGATCTCGACTATATCCTCTTCCCTGCAGGGACGGACTTCGACCCGGTACTGTCCCTTATAGACCTGATTCGGCACGGTTTCCCAGTATCTTTCCTTACCGCCGGGAGCGAGATAAGCCTCTTTTATATGTTCGGAGAGCTTTGCGCCGTCGGAGGCGTTCCAGTAGTAGATGCCTACCATCTGATAGGTGTTGAGCCCGCCGACCTTTTCTTCGGTGACGAAACCGTCTTTGTCGGTATCGAGACACCAGTCGTCGGTGCGTTCCTTATAGATACCCAGAACGTCGGAATTGTAATGATACTTTGTGATGATAGCCGGATTCGAGAGCAGCAGATCCGCTTCGAATACGTATGAGTTCTGCATCAGATACCGCGCCGCCATCGCCGAGCTGATGTTATTGGCTTCGTTGTAGCTCGGGTTTTCTATGAACTTTATCATAGGGTATTTGTAGAGCAGCTGATCGAACTGTTCCGAAAGGTATCCGCGTACGATATAAATTTCATCGATACCCGCGTCCAGGACTGCGTCGATAAGAGTGTCTATGATGCGCTTGCCGTTCACACGGACGAGCGGCTTGGGTGTGTTCAGCGTCACGGGGACAAGCCGCGTACCGAAACCGGCGGCGATGAACACCGCTCTCTTAGCTCTGTATGGTTCGAGCGCGTCGGTTCCCGCGGGTGTGATAGTCCCGTTTTTCAAATACCCCGCTTCAATAAGGTCTTTAACTCCCTTGTTCACGGTCCCGAGGCTGTATCCGATCTTTTTTTCAAGTCCTCTCTGTGTCAGTTTTTCCTTTGAAGTTGCAATCGTCGATAGAATGTCGAATTGGATCCTGGTGAGAGACATAATGTATTTTCCTTTCATTGTGTTCAAAAAATGACTCTGAATGTTGTTTTACTGAACACTATTATACCTCTGAAAAATAATTTGTCAATAGAAAAATGTGTCAACTCAGTGCTCAATAAAGTCGTTGACAAATATTCCATAACAGTTATAATAATAAATGAACCGGTGTTTATGTCAGGAGAACAGCATTAAAAATGTATCGGAAAAGGGAAACGTCGATTTCAGTTTTCCAATGACTGCATTTTTCGATAATATTTATGCGGCATTTTTTCTTCAGCACAAGGAGCAATAAATGGAAAAAGAACTCTATAAGACCAACGAAGATCTGAAAGAACTTCAGGAAATAACGTTCAAAATACTGATGTATTTAAAGGGAATCTGTAAAGAGTTGGGACTAAGGTATTTTCTTGCGTACGGCACCCTGATAGGCGCGATAAGACACCACGGTTTCGTGCCGTGGGACGACGATATCGACGTTTGGATGCCGAGAGAGGATTTTATGATCCTTTTGGACTATCTTTGTAAAAACGAAGACGAGAGATACACCGTATCTACCGGCAAATACAAGATCAAAGGGGAATGGCCCGAAAAACTCCAGATCAAGATTCTGGACAAGTACGTCGAGGTCGAAAGAGGGTGGGAAAAGAAAGGTCATTTTATATCGTCACACCCGTGGATCGACGTTTTTGCGCTTGACAACGCCCCCGACAAGCGCGAGGATTTTATTAAAAAATTCAGAAAAAAACGCGTCTGGTATCAGCTCTGCAGAAGCAAATTTTTTAATACGGATCTTAATAATATCATGGGAACGATAGACCGGACAGTCTATTTTATGTACAATAAAATGCATCTGCTCCGCCACGTTTTGAACTATGATAAGGCGGGAGAACGTTTGTTCGAAGCGGTGACCGCGTGCAGAAACGATCCGTCCGGAAAGCAGTATTTCTGTAACGCCGCGGTATACGTCCACAAGATCGACAAGTGCTTCTTCGACAAAGAATGGTTCGCCGATTCGATAGAAGTTCCGTACGGTGACGGGATGTTCTCGGTTCCTTCGGGATACGACGCCATTTTGACCAAGATCTACGGAGATTACATGACGCCTCCGCCGCTTGAAGCACGTACCGGGGGACACTTCGGTAAGATACTTTCAAGAAAAGATTAACGGCATTTTAACGGTTTAATATAATAACGTCGGAGAAAAACGGAAAGTCAATGACCGACCAAAAGGAGATTAAAAATGAGTGCATTCAACGGCGCAACGTTAATGATAACTGGCGGTACGGGGAGTTTTGGAAACACCGTGCTGAAACATTTTCTGTCATCGGATATCGGAGAGATCCGCATCTTTTCCCGCGATGAGAAAAAACAGGACGACATGAGGCACGATCTTCAGGCAAAATATCCCGACCACGCGGGCAAGGTCAAATTCTTCGTAGGCGACGTGCGCGATCCACGGTCCATCTCAGATGCGATGCCGGGGGTGGATTACATATTTCACGCGGCGGCGCTGAAGCAGGTGCCGTCATGCGAATTTTTCCCGATGCAAGCGGTCAAGACCAACATAGAGGGGACCGACAACGTCCTCCACGCCGCAATAGAAGCGGGAGTAAAAAAAGTCGTATGTCTTTCCACCGACAAAGCGGCGTATCCGATAAACGCCATGGGTATCTCAAAAGCGATGATGGAACACGTCATCTACGCCAATGCGAGAGTTGCGGCTGAGCGCGGCGGTACGGTGATCTGCTGTACACGTTACGGAAACGTTATGTGCAGCCGCGGATCGGTCATTCCGCTCTTCATCGATCAGATCAAGTCCGGAAATCCCATTACCATCACTAACCCGGCAATGACTCGTTTTCTGATGAATCTTGACGAGGCTGTCGAACTTGTCCGCTTTGCCTTCAATAATGCCAACCCCGGCGATCTTTTCATCCAAAAAGCGGACGCATCGACGATAGGCGATCTTGCAAAGGGAGTCCAGAAGCTCTTCGGTGACACCGGGACGAACATAATCGGCACACGCCACGGCGAGAAGCTTTACGAAACTCTGATGACACGCGAAGAAAGATTGCGTTCCGAGGATATGGGGGATTATTTCCGTGTCGCCGCAGATAACCGCGACCTCAATTATGATAAGTTCTTTGTCGAAGGACAGGTGCTGACCGAAGCCGAAGAGAGCTACACGAGTCATAACACGAGACTTCTTGACGTGGACGGAGTAATAAAGAAAATACTGACGACCGATTACGTAAAAGAAGCGCTTGAAAAGAATTAAGGGAGAATAATATGGCGGACTGGAAGAACGACGGAAAACTCAAGCTACTGATTATTGTCGGTACACGTCCCGAAATAATCAG
The DNA here is from genome assembly GCA_902785485.1 of uncultured Ruminococcus sp. Lineage (GTDB taxonomy): Bacteria > Bacillota > Clostridia > Oscillospirales > CAG-272 > RUG13077. The sequence goes on from CACZZA010000001.1 coordinate 35,677, forward strand.
ACTTGCCGCAGTGATCAAAAAATGCAGAAGATATTTCGACACGATCCTTGCCCATACCGGGCAGAACTACGACTACAACCTCAACGGAGTGTTCTTCAAGGATCTTGCGCTCGATGAACCCGAAGTATATCTCAATGCGGTTGGCGCAGACCTCGGAGAAACTATGGGAAACATCATTTCGAAGTCTTATAAACTTATGGCAGAATTGTCCCCCGACGCGGTGTTGGTTTTAGGAGATACAAACTCGTGCCTTTCCGTGATCGGCGCAAAGAGGCTCCACATACCGATCTTCCATATGGAGGCAGGTAACCGCTGCAAGGATGAGTGTCTTCCGGAGGAAACGAACCGGAGGATCGTCGATATCATTTCGGATGTCAACCTTGCTTACTCCGAACACGCGCGCCGCTATCTTGCTGAATGCGGACTTCCCAAAGAGCGTACTTACGTAACCGGATCGCCTATGGCTGAAGTCCTTCGTGAGAATTTGGAGCAGATAGAAAAAAGCGATATTCATTCACGTGTAGGACTTGAAAAAAGAAAATACATTCTTTTGTCCGCGCATAGGGAAGAGAACATCGACACCGAGAAGAATTTTATGTCGCTTTTCGGCGCCATAAACGAAATGGCGAAAAAATACGATCTTCCTGTGCTTTATTCCTGTCATCCGAGAAGCAAAAAGCGTCTTGACTCGACCGGATTTGTCCTTGACAAGAGAGTCATCCGTCACGAACCGCTCGGGTTTCACGATTACAACTGTCTGCAAATGAACGCGTTTTGCGTCGTTTCAGACAGCGGCACGCTTCCCGAGGAGAGCTCGTTTTTCACCTCGATCGGAAAGCCTTTTCCCGCGGTATGCATCAGGACATCGACCGAACGTCCCGAAGCGCTTGACAAGGGGTGCTTCATACTTTCAGGTATCGACAAGTCGGGATTGCTTCAAGCGGTCGACACGGCAGTCGAAATGGTGAAAAACGGTGACAACGGGATCCCTGTCCCCGATTATACCGACGAAAACGTCAGCGACAAGGTAATAAAGATCATCCAGTCTTATACCGGAGTCGTAAATAAGATGGTGTGGAGAAAAGAATGAGCCGTTTGAACGACGGACAGAAACTGCTCCTCAAGCTCGTTTCGTCCGAGATTACCGGTAATAAGATCGATATTTCAGATAAAAATGTAAACGATACCGACTGGAAAGCCTTGTTCAAGGAAGCGGTATATCAGTCCGTCCCGATAATGGCAGCCGAGGCGGTGTCGCCGTACAAAGATAAGATATCAGTTTATCCGGAGATCGAAAAATACGTAATGAGGTGCGTTTATTCCAACGTTCGAAATCTCGGATACGAGGAAGAACTCGGGGTACTGCTCGGCAACAAAAAATATGCGATCATAAAAGGAACGTCTTCCGCATCTTACTATTGTAAACCGTTTGAACGGGCGCTCGGAGATATAGATTTTTTGATCGATCCGTCCGACAGAAAAGAGATCACGGATATTCTTCTCAAAAACGGATTTGAAAAAAACGGCGAATACCATATCTGCCACGACGTTTTTACTTGCGGCGGCGCTCATCTTGAGATGCATTTTGAAATAGCCGGGATCCCGTACGGCGAATGCGGAGACGTTGTCCGGCAAGAAATGAAACGCGCACTCGATTTTGTCGTAACTAAAAGCAGCGAAGGGCATACGTTTAAGTGCCTTGACGACTATTACCACGGGATAGTCATTCTTCTTCATATGCAGCATCATATGCTCGGAGAGGGAATAGGACTCAGGCATTTGTGCGATTGGGCTTGCTACGTAGAAAAAACCAGGAACGAACCTTTTTGGGAAAGATTGCTCGCTTTTTTCAAAAAAATCGGATTGTTGACTTATGCCAAGGCAATGACAAAGACCGGAGCGCTTTGCTTTTCATTGGAATGTCCGGAGTGGGCGGCAGACTTTGAGGAAGATCTTTGTTATGATATAGCAATGGATATATTTACCGGAGGAAATTTCGGTCAAAAGGATAAGACCCGTGCCAACAGCGGAGCGTTGATTTCCGATCACGGCAAGAACGGCACGCGGGACGGCGTTTTTTCAAATTCAAAGAGAGCGTTTCTCAATTCAGTAAGAAACAACTATCCGATAGTAAAAAAAGTACCCGTGTTATGGGCAATATTTGCTCCGGTAGGGGCGCTGAGACTGCTCTTACTTTCTGCGACCGGGAAAAAAGGTTTGAACAAAGACATATTCAAAAAGGCGGAGGAAAGACTCAGCTTATACGAGCGGCTTCGCGTTTTTGAAACCGAAGATAAGGACAATAATAAATGAAGATCTTAGTTACCGGAGCCAAAGGCTTTGTGGGAAAAAATTTGGTCGAAAATCTCAAAAACATTCGCGACGGGAAAAACCGTACGCATCCGGAACTCGATATCGAAGAGATTTTTGAATACGACGTTGACTCTGCTCCCGAGGAGCTTGACGAATACTGCTCAAAAGCGGATTTTGTGTTCAACCTTGCGGGGGTAAACAGACCTAAAGATCCGAAAGAGTTCAATGAAGGAAATTTTGGTTTTGCATCGACTCTGCTCAATACTTTGAAAAAACACGGAAACAAGTGCACCGTGATGCTCTCTTCATCTATTCAGGCGACTCTTATCGGAAGGTATGACGGAGAATACGGCAGAAGCAAAAAGGCCGGGGAAGAGTTGTTCTTCACGTACGCCTCAGAAACCGGAGCAAAAGTGCTTGTATACCGTTTTCCTAATCTTGCGGGCAAATGGGTACGTCCAAATTACAACAGCGCCGTGGGGACTTTTTGTAACAATATTGCAAACGGTCTGCCGATACAAGTAAATGATCCTTCGGTCGAATTGGAGCTTCTTTTCATTGACGATCTCGTTGAAGAAATGTTCAATGCACTTTCCGGAAATGAGCACAGGTGCGAATTCGACGGAATAAAGACGGTACTGTGTGAAAACGGAAAATATTGTACCGTTCCCGTGACTCACCGCGCGACGCTCGGTTACATTGTAGAGTGTCTCGAGTCGTTCCGCGACCAACCGAACACCTTGATAATGCCGAAAATAGCTCCCGGAAGTTTTGAAAAGAAACTGTATTCTATGTATCTTTCTTACCTTCCCAAAGAAAAGGTCGCATTCGATCTCAAAATGAACGTCGATGAGCGCGGCAGTTTTACCGAACTTCTTAAGACTGTCGATCACGGTCAGTTTTCCGTGAATATCAGCAAACCGGGCATAACGAAGGGGCAGCATTGGCATAATTCCAAATGGGAATTTTTCATCGTTGTCTCCGGGCATGGACTAATTCAGGAACGAAAGATCGGTACGGATGAAGTCATCGAATTCGAGGTCAGCGGTGAACGCATTCAGGCGGTACATATGTTGCCGGGATACACGCATAACATCATAAATCTCTCAAAGACGGAAGATCTCGTTACGCTGATGTGGGCGAATGAGATATTTGATCCTTCACATCCGGATACTTTCGGAGAAAAAGTCTGAATAATACCGAAATCACCCCGCCGTGCGGGGTGATTTCGGTATAAGACGAAAACAAGGAGAACTGACGTGAATTTTATCAAACGAATTTTCGGGAAAGCGGCGCGCAAGGCGGTGTCTTTCTTTATGGGAACCGGACTTGAGCAGGAGAGCGTCGGTGTTGGAGACGGCGCGGCGGACGGCGCCGGGAATGCGGGAGGGAAGGCGTTCCCGGGGATGCCGGAGCTATTACGCGAGGCGGCGGCGGACGGATGTGTCCTGCTCCGTAACGACGGGATACTCCCTCTTTCGGACGGGAGCAGGGTCTCCGTGTTCGGGAGGACCGCGTTCGACTGGCACTTCGAAGGCTACGGGAGCGGAGGCGACGTCCGCGCTCCGTACAAGGTCGATCTGATCTCCGCGCTCGCTGAAGCGGGAGCGGCATACGACAAAGAGCTTGCCGGTATCTACTCCTCGTGGCGGGCAAAGGCGCGCAACGCGGCTGATCCGGGATTTTGGGGACACTGGCCTCTTTGTCATCCTGAAATGCCGATAGATACGAAAACCGCGGAGTCAGCGGCGAAGCGCAGCGGCGTTGCGCTTGCCGTTATCGGAAGAGCGGCGGGAGAGGACCTTGATTCCGTTCCGGAAAAAGGCGGATATTATCTTAACGACGGCGAACTTGAAATGCTCGACAGAGTGACCTCGGCGTTTGAGAAAACGGTCGTCATACTGAACGTCGGGGGAGTTATAGACCTTTCGTGGGTCAAAAAGTACGGAGACCGTATTTCCTCTCTGCTCGTCGTCTGGCTCGGAGGAATGGAGAGCGGACGCGCCGTCTGCGACGTTCTGTACGGAAAGGTCTCGCCGTCGGGAAGACTTCCGGATACCTTCGCATCGTCATACGGCGACTACCCGAGCAGTATAAATTTCGGCGACGAGTACGTCACCGAGTATGAAGAGGGGATCTACGTCGGTTACAGATATTTCGACCTCCATCCCGAAAAAGTCATATATCCATTCGGATCGGGGAAGAGCTACACGAGCTTTGAAACGAGTCTCCTTTCGTTATCTCGAGAAAAGGCGGTATTCCGCGTGACGAATACGGGAGACCGGAGCGGCAAACATTCGCTTCTTCTGTTCTGCCGTTTGCCGGAAGGAAGGCTCGACAAGCCACGTCGCGTTCTTGCCGCCTTCGGAAAAACGGGACTTTTGTCTCCCGGAGAGTCGGCTGACTTAACTCTTGAAACAGACCGTAAAACGCTTTCGTCGTTCGACGGGGAGAAAAACCGCTTTATTCTTGAAAAAGGGCGCTACGTCTTTGAAGTCGACGGGAAAGAGATCGGCTCTTTTGAAATATACGAAGACGAAACGGTCGAAAAATGCACCGAGATCTTCGACGGATCGGATGAACTGAAAAAACGCATACTATCGGGTCTTCCGGGAAACGACGGTGAGAAAAAACACGATCCGTCGGTTTGCTTCGACGCCGTCAGATCGGGAAAGGTCACGCTCGATGCGTTTATCGACAGCCTTTCCGACACGGAGCTTGAGGCGTTGACACGCGGACACGGGATGATGGGGTCGAAATACGGCACTCCCGGCAACGCGGGGACGTTCGGAGGGATCATACCTTCGCTCATCTCCCGCAAGGTTCCCGCTGTAAGCTGTTGTGACGGTCCCGCGGGATTGAGAATGAAAGCGTCGTGCAGTCTGCTTCCGTGCGGGACTCTGCTCGCCGCGACGTTTGACGTCTCTCTTGTGCGCAGGCTTCACCGCAAGCTCGGGGAGGAAATGTGCGCAAAGGGCGCGGACGTTATTCTTTCTCCGGGAATGAACATCCACCGCGACCCGCTTTGCGGACGGAATTTCGAGTACTATTCCGAAGACCTGCTCCTTGCCGGAAAGATCGCGGCGTCCGCGATCTCCGGAATAAAGGAATCCGGAAAAGAAGCCTGTCCCAAGCATTTTGCCTGCAACAACCAGGAGAAGGGAAGGAACAAAAACGACTCGCGCGTATCCGTACGCGCTCTGCGCGAGATCTACCTTCGTCCGTTTGAAATCGCGGTAAAAGAAGCCGCCCCCGGCTGCATAATGACGAGCTACAACAAGGTCAACGGAGTCTATTCTCACTACTCGTACGATCTCGCAACGTCGGTCCTGAGAAACGAGTGGGGGTTTGACGGCGTCGTTATGACCGACTGGTGGATGAAAAAGGGCAGGTCTCCCGAATTCCCGCTTCTGCGAGACAACGCGTACCGCGTCCGTGCGGGAGTAGATATCCTGATGCCGGGAGATATGGCTCATACCGCGCGAAAGTATAAGTCCGACGGGACTCTTCTCGAAAGTCTCGGACGTGAGGGCGGCATTACGCGTGGCGAGATAAAGCGCAGCGCGCGCAGAACGCTCGAACTGATGCTCAAACTGAAAAAATGAGGAGCGTATTTTCGCTTTTCTCTTGAAAAAAGACGTTTGCGGGAGTATTATTGAAGTGTAAGAAAAAACGGAGGCGAGGTCTTATGAACAGATTTCTTGAACACGCCGCGGGAATGTTGTTTTTTCTGTTCTTCCGCGTTTCGTCGTGGATGTGTTCCGTCCCTATGTGGCTGACTCTGATACTTCATTTTACGGTCGGTCTTTCGATATGGTGGTTCTGGGGGACGCTCGCGGTATGGCTCCTTGCCGGGGCGCTGCGTTATTGCCTTATAAATTTCGCCCGTTGGGGAGCCTATGAAGGTACTCCGTACCGGGAAAACAAAAATCCGTATTCAAACAAAAAATAATTTGAAGATCATAAAGAGGTGCTGAAAAATGAGACCTGTACGCTGGCTCGATATGACGCCTGAAGAATTCATCGAAGCGAGGGCTGAACGCCCCGTCGCTTACGTTCCGTTCGGACACGCCGAGGCGCACGGCGTCGTGAACGCGCTCGGAATGGACTGGTACTGCGCGGACTCGTTCTGCGTCCGTATGGCGGAAAAATACAAGGGCATCGCCTGCCCGGGATTCCAGTACCACGTTGACGAAGAGCCGTATATGAACTGGGGCATCAACTCCTGCAAGATGGGCGAGCAGTTCTGCTCGGGCATTTCAAACTCGCTCTTCCTGCACAATATGCTCTATCAGATACGCCTGCTCGACGCGAGAAAGTTCAAGGCGGGTCTTCTGATCGGAGGTCACGCGGTCCCGAACCTGCGCAAGGACGCGGCTCTGCTCATCGAATATTATAAAATGATGACCGGCTCTCCGATCCAACTTGAATATCTTGTTTATCTTGACTTGGACAAACAGGCAAAAAAACGCTTGTTTCCCAACGAAAGAATAATTGACGGACACGCGGGGTTCGTCGAGACCGCTCTCCTTATGGCGTTCAAGCCCGAGCTTGCGCATCCCGAGCTTCTCGGAACGGAGGCGCGCTATCCCGAATCCGGCGGCGGTCGTGAAGGAATGTTCGACGCGTACTGCGCTCCGCATACTTTCGGCAAGAACGACGGACAGCTCCTTCCCACAGCTGAGCGCGGAGAGATGCTGATACAGGCTTACCTCGAATCTCTTGGGAAGAGAGCGGACGAACTCCTCTCCGCATACGACGAGACCGACGGACGCCCCGAGGCTCCGAACTTCGACGAGCTTGAAGGTATTTGGGCAGGCTTCTACGAGGCGACGTTCAGATACTGGGGATCTCATATGAGCTACGTGGATTACGAGGAAAAAAGGCCGATGCCGGTGTTCCCCGGCTGGGATTTTTTGGGTATCAAGGGCAGAAAATAACATAAAAATAAAAAGCGCGGTGAAAGCCTTTTGCGAAAAGGCTTTCACCGCGTTGTTTTTTTATTATTTATTTTGCGTAGGTGAAGTCAACTCTTGCAAGCTCTGCCTCTCCGGCGGGTATTCCTGCGGTGAGTACGAAGGTGTATTCGCCGCTTGCGAGGTCTTCGAAGAGTCTGGGAGCATACTTGCGGAAGTCCATTTTCTGTGAGGACGTACCCGGTTGGGAATCATCGTAGTCAAGCGTGTTATGTTTTGCGTAACGGGCGGCGATGCTGCCGTCTTTGTTGAATATCTCAAACAGCAGGAAACGGAAGTAGGAGTTTGTCTCGACTGAGCCTACGAACGCGCCTTCCGCGAGGTCGTCGGCATTTATTTCTCTCGTCAGACCAATATACATCGGGATCGTGTTTCCTTCCGTATATTCCTTGATCGTGGAGGGAACGTAGCCGTCCGAGAACAGGTCTTCGTAAGTATAGGTATGATCGACGTACCAAGTCGTTTTGACTCCGTCCTTGCGCTGTGCATCGAACTTGTTGGTCTGCTCGATAGTGGTGACATAGCTCTTTCTTCCGACGATGCTTCCGTCGCTCTTTTTCTCGACGTGATTATCGTGGATCATACGTACGTGCGCCGCGCGTTTCTCGTTCATATGCATAATAACGTCGCCCTTTTGCAGGAGCGAGTAGCATTCGTTCATCTTGGCGGGCTTGTTTGCGTTAGTGATGTCGTACGTTGAAACCATTTCCTCATTGTACGTATAGTCGCCTAAAGGTATAGCCTGGAAGCTCTTCTCGAACGGGCAGAAAGCAACCGAATATCCGTGGATGTCCGCAAAATGAGCAAGCGACGTTATGACGGACGAGGCGCACTCGAGACCGGGAATGGACTGCCACGCCTTACCGAGCCATTTATCGGGGGACGTATTGAAACGCCTTTGCGGATCGAGATAACGCTCGAACTCTTCTACGGTCGAATAGGAGTTCGCGTAAGGCAGTCCGTGATATTCTTCTCCTTTTTTATAATCGAGGCTGATGCCCCAACCCTGTGCTTCGAAGTTTTCGCTGGTAGAAAAGTCCTGTCCGCAGTACCATACGACGTTCGCCGCCTCGAGCATATAGTCTATCGCCGCTTGACGGAAGTCTGTCGGAAGTTCAAATTCTTTATAGGTGAAATACTTTGAATAGTCGGTCTTTTTGATCTCGTTTTCCGGAGTCTGAGTTTCTTCGGTATTCTTGGTCTCCGCCTTTTCGGTGACCGGTTTGGTCTCCGCGGAAGTCTCTGAAACTTCCGTGTTTCCGCACGATACAATGACAGTCGCGATAACGGCGAAAATGGTCAGCGCTGCTAAAAGTTTCAACACGTTTTTCATTTTGGATCTCCTTTTTGAAAAAATAAGCATTCCGTGACGTACAATGTAATTATACTCCCGGAATGCCTTAATGAAAATATCCAAAACAATTGTGAGTGGACAAAATAACGCAATTTTTATTTCTGCGGGTCGAGATACTTCCAATAATCTTTGAAGTAAATTATCCCCGACAGCACCGTCATAAACGCCATGGCGCCCATCGAAACGTAGCTGAGGATATGCTTTTGTCCCATTGCCGTATTTCCGAACAGCACCGGTTCGAGCAGAAGGACGAACACGCAGACGATCTGAGCGACGGTCTTGACTTTGCCGGGCCAGTTGGCGGAAATAACGAGCTTCGCGTTGCCGCGTACGATCATACGAAGCGACGTGACGGAGATCTCGCGAAGGATGACGATGAACGTCGCCCAGACGAGCGTTTTGAACAGCGCGTCGTCGTTGCGTACCGTCGTCAGCAGAGCCACGAACGCTCCGAGGATCATCAGCTTGTCGGCGACGGGATCGAGAAATTTGCCGAAGTCGGTCACGAGTCCGTATTTCCGCGCGATCTGACCGTCGAGAAAATCGGTCAGCGACGTTACGGCAAAGATCACAGAGGCGACTATCCGCATCGTAGTATCCTCGAATATCGGGAATACGATGACGGCGATATAAAACGGGATCAGTATGACGCGCATAAGCGTCAGCTTGTTTGGAAGATTCATTTTCATAATGCAATCGCGGTCGTTTTCAGACCGTCTCTCCGATCAGATCGTAATCTAAAACGTCGGTTATCCGAACGTTGTAAAACTTGCCTTCGGCGAGTTTTTTTCCGCACTTGAAGTAGATCTTGCCGTCGATCTCCGGCGCGTCCGCTTCACTTCTTCCGTAATGCATACCGGAAACGGGATCAAATCCCTCGCAAAGCACGCGAACGCATTTGCCTATCATTTTTGCGTTGTTTTCGTCGTTTATCTCCATCTGCATCCCCATAATGACGTCCCGTCTGTCCGCCTTTACCTGCTCGTCGATCTGATTTTCAAACGAGTACGCGGGGGTGTCTTCCTCTCTGGAGTAGGTGAAAGCGCCGAGACGCTCGAAGCGGGTCTCCTTGAGGTATTCGCACAGCTCTTCAAACTCTTCCTCGGTCTCTCCGGGGAAACCCGTGATGACGGTCGTACGCAGGGTAATATCCGGAATTGCCGCGCGCAGACGTTTCACCGCGTCGACGATGACTTCTTTTCCGCCGTGACGGTTCATCCGGCGCAGGACGTCGGGAGAAATGTGCTGTATCGGCATATCTATATATTTTACGATACGCGGCTCGTTTTTCATGACGTCGATCAGTTCGTCCGTGATCTTGTCGGGATAGCAGTACAGAATGCGGATCCATTCGATCTTCGTTTCGTCAACGAGGCGGCGGAGCAGGTCGGACAATGCGTATCTGCCGTAGAGATCCTGACCGTAGCGCGTGGTGTCCTGCGCGACGAGGGTGAGTTCCTTGACTCCGAGCTTTTCGAGATCCTTGGCTTCCGAGATTATCTCGTCCATGGGTCTCGAACGGAAGGGACCGCGTATCGCGGGGATGGCGCAGTAAGTACAGCGGTTGTCGCATCCCTCGGCTATTTTGAGGTACGCCATATATTCGGGAGTAGTGACGAGCCTCTCTCCGCCCGTGTAAGACGCGGTGTCGGAATAGCTTTCGTAAAACTTCCTGTTTTCGACAGACTTGACCGCCTTGACGATGTCGTGGAGCGACGCCACTCCGAGCAGGGCGTCGCATTCCGGGATCTCTTTTGCGACTTCGCCTTTGTAGCGCTGGGCGAGACACCCGGTAACGATGATCCCCTTGCAGGACGCGTTCTTTTTCAGCCACGCGGCGTCGAGGATAGAGTCTATCGACTCCTGTTTTGCGCTCTCGGTGAAAGCACAGGTGTTGACGACGATTATATCCGCCTCGTTCTCCTCGGGAGTGATCTCATATCCTGCGTTATGCAGATCGCGCAGCATGACCTCGGTGTCGATGAGGTTTTTGGAACAGCCGAGCGATATAAATCCGACTTTGGTCTTTTTCATTCTTCCGTATTACCGTCCGTGTTTTCTTTGATTATGACCCCGAGCGCGTATTTCATTTCGGGGTATGAATATCCGCTCCGCGCGAGCGAGCCCGCAACGTTTTTGCGTGTCTCTTTGTCGAGAAATTTGCTTTCGAGACCCTTGCGGCGCACGAGTTTGAGGCAATTGCCCTTGAAGTCGATGTCTGACGTATATTCGTCGAACACGCCGTCGATAAGGTCGCGGTCAAACCCCCGTTTCGCAAGCTCGGGTTTTAGCCTCGCGCGTCCGTACAGCTTGCGGTTCGCGAGATATTCTATCGTATTTCGTATCAGCCGTCCGTCGTTGACGAGTCCCGCTTCGCGAAGCAGCTCTATGGCTTCGGAGACGGTACCGTCATCAAAGCCTTTTTTGCTCAGCTTCTCGCGGAGCTTCTTTTCGGTGTTGTCGGCGAATATCAGTATCCCCGACGCGACCGAGACCGCGCGGTCGACTTCGCTTTTATTATTCATCGCCCTCTATACCGATAGCGGAGAGGTCAAGCTCACTGTCGTCGAGATCGATCTCCTCGTTAGCCTCCGCTCCGCCGTTCTTGAATTTTTCCATTATGCGGTCTTCGAGTTTCTTGAAGAGTTCGGGATCGTTCTCTATCGCCGCGCGGGCGTTGTCGCGTCCCTGCGCGAGTCTTTCGCCGTCGACGTAGAACCACGCGCCGCTTTTTTCGATGATGCCGAGCTCGACGCCGAGTTCGATGATCTCGCTCGATTTCGAGATGCCCTTTCCGTATATGATGTCGAATTCCGCCGTTTTGAAGGGAGGAGCGACCTTGTTTTTGACGACCTTGCATTTGACGCGGTTGCCGTAAGTCTCGCTTCCGTTTTTGAGAACTTCGGATTTGCGTATGTCGATACGTACCGACGCGTAGTATTTGAGCGCGTTTCCGCCCGAGGTGACTTCGGGGTTGCCGTACATAACGCCTATCTTCATACGGAGCTGGTTGATGAAGATGACGATGCAGTTGGATTTGGAGATAGAGCCGGAAAGACGGCGCAGAGCCTGCGACATAAGTCTCGCCTGACCCGCGACCTGCGCGTCTCCGATGTCTCCGTCGATCTCCTGCTGGGTGACGAGCGCCGCCACCGAGTCTACGACGACTATGTCGAGGGCTCCCGAGCGAACGAGGCTGTCGAGTATGCCGAGCGCCGCTTCGCCGCTGTCGGGCTGGGAAACGAGGAGTTCGTCTATGTCTACTCCGATAGCCGACGCGTACTGAGGATCGAGCGCGTTTTCGACGTCTATGTAAGCCGCGGTGCCGCCGGACTTCTGTACTTCGGATACGACGTGGAGCGCGAGTGTGGTTTTACCCGAGGATTCCGGTCCGTATATTTCTATTATCCTTCCCTTGGGAACGCCGCCGATGCCGAGAGCCATATCAAGCGTGAGAGAGCCGGTCGAAACGGCGCTGACCTGCATACCGGTATTTTCGCCGAGCTTCATTATGGCGCCTGCGCCGTGATCCTTCGCGATCTGCGCGAGAGCGGTCTCGAGAGCTTTTTTCCTTGCGTCTCCGTTCTGAGAAGCGGCTTCGGGTTTCTTCTGCTTTGCTGGTTTCATTTTTGTATGTTTCCTTTCAAAAGATAAAGATTACGTTACCATTTTATCAAAGGCCGGGAGAATACGCTCCCCCTTGCTCATATTTTTTTTATTATACAACAATAATATCAAAAAGACAAGTGCATTTTGTTAAAAATCGTCCGCGGAACGAAAAACGGACCGATGTTTTTTCACGAACAAAAATATTTTCATTATTTACAATTTAATCACCATTTTTGCGCGATATTGTGATATAATACGTTTAACTGTAAATACACGGAGGGAATACAATGTCCGATAAAAATAAATCCTGCCGTCTCGGCAAGGTCGGAGGTCAGGCGCTTCTCGAAGGAGTCATGATGAAAAACGTCGATTCCTACGCCGTCGCGCTCCGTATGCCGGAAGGCAATATCAAAGTCGTCAAGAAAGAGTGGACGAGCATAAAAGACAGGCACAAGATACTCAATATACCGATCATCCGCGGACTCGTCAACTTTATCGAATCGCTCAAGCTCTCGTTCACTACGCTGATGCTTTCGACGGAAACGTTCGGTCTCGAGGACGAGGAAGAGTCTAAGTTCGAGAAATGGCTCCGTGAAAAATTCGGAAAGTCCATCCTCGATTTCGTTATGGTCATATCGACTATCCTCGGAATAGGACTCGGCATCGGGATCTTCTTCTTCCTGCCTCTGCTCGTTTCTCAGAAAGCGTCGGGCGGTACGACGAAGTGGTATTCGACAATTATAGAGGGACTTATCAAAATGGGGATATTCGTCCTGTATATCTGGGCGGTCTCGTTTATGAAGGACATCAAACGCACGTTCCAGTACCACGGGGCGGAGCATAAATCCATCGCCTGTTACGAATCGGGCGACGAGCTTACTCCCGAAAACGCCAAGAAACACACCCGTTTCCATCCGAGATGCGGTACCTCGTTCGTTTTCGTGATGCTCCTGCTCTCGATCCTCGTTTACGCGCTCGTCTATATGATCCCCGTGATGCGGGAAAATCTGTGGCTCAAATTCGGATCGAAGATCATAATCCTTCCGCTGATAGTGGGTCTCGGATACGAGTTCATCCGCTACGCGGGACGCCACGACAACGTCATCGTCAAGATCTTTTCGTTCCCCGGTCTCCTTATGCAGCGCCTGACCACTAAAGAACCCGATCTCGAACAGCTTGAGGTCGCGATCTATTCGCTCAAGGTCGCTCTTTCCGATGAATTCCCGGAGGCGCAGACTTATCTTGACGAAAGCAAGGCGTACGACGAAAGAAAGGCGGCTGAACGAGAAGCGCGCAGAAACGGCGTCACCGATACGGGGGCAGCCCCGACGGACGCGCCGTCCGATAACGCCGCAGGCTCCGACGGACATTCTCCCGCGAACAAGAGCGAAGAGGAGCGTCCCGCGACGCCGGAAGGCTCCGACGCTCAAAACGGATAAGATCGGATGATCGAAAAGCAATAAACGAACCGTGATCAAGCAAACACAGACAGAAACGATATGAACGATCTTGACATCTTAAAAGCTTCGCTTAAGGGGGAGACCCTCGAAAAGGCGATCATAAAGTACAACGCCGGGACTCCCGCGGCGTACATCCTCGGAAAATGGGAGTTCATGGGAGATACGTACGAGATCACGCGCGACGTGCTTATCCCGAGGCTGGACACCGAGCGGCTGGTCGAAAAGTTAGTTGCGATCCTTCCGAAAAACGGCAGTTTTATCGACATCGGCACGGGATCCGGATGCGTCTCCATCTCGACCTTGAAACGCCGTCCCGACGTCATCGGTTTTGCCGTGGACGTGTCGAAAAAGGCGCTTGAAGTCGCGATACGCAACGCGGATTCCAACGGAGTTGCAGACAGGCTGACGTTTTTCACCTGCGACGTACTTAAATTTGCTCCCGAGCTCGGGGACAGATTCGACGTCGTAGTTTCCAATCCGCCGTATATTCCGTCGCTCAGCGTGGACAGACTCGATATTTCGGTCCGAAAAGAACCGCGCATCGCGCTCGACGGGGGCGAGGACGGGCTCGATTTTTACCGCGCGATCTTTCCGGCGTGCAATAAGATCCTTTATCCGGGCGGCAAATATCTGTTCGAGATAGGGTTCGATCAGAAGGACGCGATCGAAGCGCTCGCGCGCAAATACGGCGCCGGGTCAGAATTTTATAAAGATTATTCGGGAAATTGGAGAGTCGCTCTCCTTATTCCCGATCTGAAACAGTAAGGCGGAAATACCGCCCGGAGACAAAATATGAAAAAAATCATCGCTTTTTCGGTATTGCTCCTTCTTTGCGTGCCGCTCCTGTTATCTTCATGTTCCAAAAACGTCATGAAGGTCGGAGGATTCAACGTAAGCTACGACTTTTACCGCTATATCTTCCTAAATACCAGAGCTACCGCCGAGGAGTACGGCTCCTATCCGGAAGGCGCGGACAAAACGGAGTATCTGCGTTCTCTCGCGCTTGAAAGCATCCGCTCCGCGTACGCCGTCGAAAGCCTTGCGGAAAAGTATGAAGTAACTTTGACTAAAGAAGATGAGGCGAACATCGAAGCGGATATCCTCGACGCCCGCGGAAAACTGACCGACGAGGAGTTCAAAACGGAGCTTGCGGGATCGTATATGAACGAAGAAGTCTACCGTTACGCGCTTCGTCTTCAGTATCTTGAAAACAGACTTTACGCATATATGATCTCAGAGGAGAACGGCGTCATCATCAGCGACGACGCGTCTCTCGAAAAGTCGCTCGCGACGGATTTCGTCAGAGTCGAGCACATACTCCTGCGATACGACGAGAACAATTATTCCGAAAAGCTCGCGCTCGCGGACGAGATCTTCGCAAAGCTCAAGAGCGGAACGGATTTTGAGGCCTTGCGCAAAGAATACTCCGACGACACTTCCGAAAGCGGCGGAGCGACCGGATATTATTTCACCAGGGGCGAATTCGAGACTCCGTTCGAGCGAGAGGCTTTTGCTCTTGCAGAGGGGGAGACCTCGGACCGCGCGGTTACGACTACGTCGGGAATACACATAATGAGAAGACTTCCGCTCGACAGGAACTATATCGACGCTCACTATGAGGAGCTGAGGCGAGAATACGCGACGATGCGCTATTACGAGATAAAAGCGGAGACCGCGGAATCGCTTGAAACGGATCTCAACTCGTCTTACGACGAATTTACGTACGACTATGCCGGTTGATAAAAGCTTTGTCAATACGGGACACGGGATCATACTCAAAGGCGTCGGAGGTCTTTACGAGATAATGCTCGACGGAGGGGTACGCGTCGAGTGC
>CACZZA010000002.1 GCA_902785485.1 uncultured Ruminococcus sp.
CTTCACGACTACGGCAAAACCGTAAAAGATCCGGTCACCGGACTATCGGCCGACGGAAGAAGAGTCGGCGCGGATTGCGTGATGCTGATAAAAATATCCGCGGACAAAGGCTACGTCATGACGTCGGTCATCCCGTCCGACGTGTATCTCAATCTGTACAGCGCCGTTACGGTAGGCTCGACCTACGATTCTCCGGAAGGGGACGCCGATCCGTCGAAGAGCGGACCCGCGTACACCGCAAAATGCGTGTCCGGACTTACGGGACTCCGTATAGACGCCTATATCGCCGCGGACATCCCGACGTTCACGAAGGCGCTCGAAAAGCTCGGAAAATTCACCGTCAACGTGCCGGTCGATATGAAGTATTCCGATCCGTGGCAGGATCTTGAGATCGATCTCAAACGGGGAACACAGGCGCTCAACGCCGGTCAGGTAATGCAGCTTCTTCGCTTCAACTCCTACTCCGATACCAAATACAGCCGCGAGAGCGTCGCGCTCTCGTTTGCGGACAGCCTGCTTTCAAAGGTGACGGGTCCTGCCTTCTCCTCGCGTCTCGTCGCTCTTTATAAAGAGATCGTCCCGACTCTCAAAACCAACTACACGTCCGATATGCTGAGACAGGATCTTGAAATGCTCCTTCTCTATCCGTCTCTGACCAAGAGGAGCGTGGCGTTCCCGACCAAGA
The DNA here is from genome assembly GCA_902785485.1 of uncultured Ruminococcus sp. GTDB lineage: Bacteria > Bacillota > Clostridia > Oscillospirales > CAG-272 > RUG13077. The sequence goes on from CACZZA010000002.1 coordinate 686, forward strand.
CCGACTTTCGCGGGAACGACGATATAGTCATCCCGGATACCGCGGAATGTATCGAAAGATACGGCGAATTCAAGTAATAAACAAAAACCATACATACAGGAGATCAACCAACAATGAAAAACACCGAAAAGACAATGGACAAGATCGTCGCTCTGTGCAAAGGCCGCGGCTACGTTTTCCCCGGTTCGGAGATATACGGCGGACTCGCGAACACCTGGGACTACGGTCCTCTCGGCGTCGAACTGAAGAACAACATCAAAAAAGCCTGGTGGAAGAAATTCGTTCAGGAATCGAAATACAACGTAGGCCTTGACGCCGCGATCCTCATGAATCCCCAGACGTGGGTCGCATCCGGACACCTCGCGGGATTTTCCGATCCTTTGATGGACTGCCGCGAGTGCCACGAGCGTTTCAGAGCCGACAAGCTCATCGAGGACTTCTGCGCCGAAAACGGACTCACCCTCGAAAAGCCGATAGACGCGTTCACTCAGGCTGAAATGAAGGAATTCGTCGAAGACAAGAACATTCCCTGCCCGACCTGCGGCAAGCACAATTTTACCGACATCCGTCAATTCAACCTTATGTTCAAGACCTTCCAGGGAGTCACAGAGGACGCGAAGAACACCGTTTACCTCCGTCCCGAGACCGCGCAGGGCATTTTCACCAACTTCGTGAACGTCCAGCGCACCACCCGTAAGAAAGTGCCATTCGGCATCGGTCAGATCGGTAAATCCTTCCGTAACGAGATCACACCCGGAAACTTTATCTTCCGTGTCCGCGAGTTCGAGCAGATGGAGCTTGAATTCTTCTGCAAGCCCGGCACCGACCTTGAATGGTTCGACTACTGGCGTTCCTTCTGCCACGACTGGCTGCTCTCGATAGGTCTCAAGGACGAGAACCTCCGTATGCGCGACCACGATCCCGAAGAACTTGTCTTCTATTCCAAAGCGACCACCGACTTTGAATTCCTGTTCCCGTTCGGCTGGGGCGAGCTTTGGGGCGTTGCCGACAGAACGGACTACGACCTCAGTCAGCATCAGTCCGTTTCCGGCAAGGATCTCACCTATTTCGACCCCGAGACCAACGAAAGATACATCCCCTACGTCATCGAGCCGTCCCTCGGCGTGGAAAGGACCTTCCTCTCCGTGCTTTGCGACGCCTATGACGAGGAAGTCGTCGGCGAGGGCGACACCCGCGTCGTACTTCATCTCCATCCCGCGCTCGCGCCGTTCAAGTGCGCTGTGCTTCCGCTCTCGAAGAAGCTCTCCGAGGAGGCGGGCGAGGTCTATACCGCGCTTTCAAAGAAATTCTCGGTCGACTTCGACGAGACCGGCTCTATCGGCAAGCGCTACCGCCGCGAGGACGAGATCGGAACTCCGTTCTGCGTGACCTACGACTTCGATTCAAAGGAAGACGGCTGCGTCACCGTCCGCGACAGAGACACGATGGAGCAGGTGCGTATCCCGATCGCCGAGCTTGAAAAATACATCGAGGACAAGATCGCGTTCTGACGCGTGATAACAAAGATAAACACCGGACGTTCGACCGACGCCCGGTGTTTTTTTGACGTAAAACAAACAGGTCCCGCTCCCGCCGACGGCCAAATCGCACAAAAGACGCCGACGGGAAACGGGACCTACTATACGGGAAGGACTCCCATATAGCCCCCTATAAAACAAAAATGCAGAACGCGGATATGCTGCGCTCTGCAAAAAATGACGGAAGAAAAGAGGAAAAACAATATGAGGTTCTCCGTCCTTTTGCCTGAGAGATTCGTACGTAACGACCCCGTACTTACACCTTCGGCACCCGAATTCGGGATTCTCCAGAGCGCTATCCGCTTGCAGTCTTTTCCGGAAAACGGATCCTGAGAGGTTTACTCCTTCGGCACGGGCGTGCGCCCGACTTTCCTGCAAGTTTCATTTAGCATTATTTGTTTTCGTTATTATACAACAGTTCGGGGAAAAATGCAATAGCAATACTAATATTTTTGCAAATATATTGCGTTTTTATTGTTTTTTTCCCCGACAGCGTCACTTTGCCGCTTTCCGGGCAAGCTTTGCCGCTTTCTTTTTCTCTTTTTCTTTGCGAAAGAACTCTTTCGTTTCGCGCCCGACCACTCCGGAGAGCAGGAGCAGGGCGATAAGGTTCGGGAAAGCCATAAGTCCGTTGAAGATCGAGGCTATATGCCATACCGAAGAGACCGTGAGATAAGGACCTATGGCGATGGCGGCTATGTAGAGCACGCGGAACGACATAAGAGTATATTTGTGACGCGTTCCGACGAGGTATTCGAGACAGCGTTCCGAGTAGTAGTCCCATCCTATGATGGTCGTGAACGCGAACATCGCGAGGCTGACGGAAAGGATGACGACGCAGACTTCATTCGCAAAGGGAAGTCCCTTTTCGAACGCGAACGCGGTGACGTCGAAGCCTTCAAGCGCGGCGGACGTGACGTTCGGGTTCCAGGCTCCGGTCACGATTATCGCAAGACCGGTCATGATACAGATAACGACGGTGAAGAGCGTTCCGGTCATCGTGACGAGTCCCTGCTTTACGGGAGAGTCGGTCTGAGCCGTCGCCGCGGCGATAGGAGCGGAGCCGAGTCCGGCTTCGTTTGAAAAAATACCGCGCGCGATGCCCTTTTGTATCGCGAGCTTGACCGTGATCCCGGCGAGCGCTCCCGCTACGGAAGTCGTGTCGAACGCGGTCTTGAATACGAGAGCGACGGCGGCAGGGATAAGAGGCATATTGAAAACGACTATGAGGACCGCGAAAAGGACGTACGCGCCCGCCATAAACGGAACGACAAGCTCCGAAAAACGCGCGATACGCTTGACTCCGCCGATTATTACGAACGCCGCCGCGGCTGTGACGGCAACTCCTCCTATGACGACCGCGAGAGTGACCCCGTGCGCCTCGCCCTCTTTACCTACGTTGAAAAGCACGCGGGAGGAAACGACGCGGTCGATAGCGGACGTGATGCCGTTTATCTGCGTTATCGTTCCGGTGCCCATTATCCCGGCGAGCATACCGAAGATCGCGAACGTTTTGCCGAGCCATTTCCAGTTACCGCCCCATTTGGCGGTCTCGCCGAGTCCGCGTTCGATATAATAGAAAGGTCCTCCGAGAGTATGTCCGTCACTGTCGACCGTTCTGTATTTTATAGCCAGCAGTCCTTCGGCATATTTGGTAGCCATTCCGAGTACGGAAGCCGCCACGAGCCAGAACAGCGCGCCGGGTCCGCCCGCGGTGATCGCGGTCGCGACGCCGACTATGTTGCCTGTGCCTATCGTTGCCGAAAGAGCGGTGCAGAGCGCCTGAAAAGACGATACCTCGCCTTTGCCCGAGTCGTCGTTTGAAACGAGTAGTTTGAGCGAGAGACCTAAATGTGTGAACTGAACGAATCTTGTGCGAAAGGTGAGAAGGATACCGACTCCGAGAACCAGGGAAACGAGTGTCCATCCCCATACGTATCCGTCAAGACTTGAAGTGATAGAGTTGAAATCCATGCGCGTCCTCCAAATTTCAAAGACAGAAGGGGATATTTATAAAGCGGTTGATATAAAACGCGCCGAAGCCCGTTTTTTTCGGCGGCTTCGGACGTGGACGGGAGCGGGAAAAGGTCATTTACCTGACAATGAGCGACGAAGATGACACAGACTTTTTCCCGGCTTTCCGTCCCGTCGTCTTCCGACCATCAGTATTATAGCGATAGGCAAAAAATAATCAACGGTTTTTCAAAAAACCTTAAAAGAATTCAATTTTTGTGTTTATAATTCATTTATTTTATTTTTTTAAACGGGAAGTTAATTTAATTACGCATTCGCCGTTGATTGTTTTCGGCGTTCTTAACAAAAATGATTTGTTGATTTCTACGCCGTCCACAAATCGTTCACAGTCTATTGACAAAGTTGTCGAATCTTGTTATAATACACAGGATGGAAAAACAAGGAAAAGGAGTGCCCGGGATGAAGGACAAGGCTTTGATCGGAATAACGGAAACAAAGCGTACCGGGGCGTTTTTTCCTTTCTTTTCCTCATTATCATTATTATATTGATCTGCTGACACGTACGGGTGTCGGTTTTTTTTAAGGTCAGGAACGACGTTCAGCGGCATAAGACCCCGCTTAATGAATAATAATTTCAATCGTTCGGAGGTACTATATGAAACTCACTTACGGTGTAAAGGACAGACCGACTGCAGGAAAGGTCGTTCTGTTTGCTATCCAGCAGCTGCTTGCCATCCTTGCGGCGACTATCGCCGTCCCCGCCATCATAGGCAACGGTATGTCTCAGTCCGCGGCGCTTTTCGGAGCAGGCGCGGGAACCATAATCTACCTGTTGTTCACTAAATTCAAGAGCCCCGTTTTCCTCGGCTCGTCGTTTGCGTTCATCAGTTCGATGTTTGCGGCTTTTGCCGGAGCGGGCTCATTCGCAGCGCTCGGATACCTCGGTTTAATACTCGGCGCGGTATTTGCGGGACTTGTTTACGTCGTTATCGCTTTCATCGTCAAGCTTGCGGGTGTTAAGTGGATCAACAAGCTCATGCCCGCGGTCGTCATCGGACCCACCGTCGCGATAATCGGTCTTTCTCTCGCCGGAAACGCGGTGGGCGATCTCCAGACCGCAAACTACGTCAAGACCTACAATACCGAAGACTACGCGATAGTCGAAGTCGCTGAAAACGTAAAATATGACGGTGAAGCGGGTACATTCACCTACAACGTGTCTGAGAACGGAGATATGAGTCAAATAGTCGTTCTTGAAAAAGACGCCGACGTTTCGGCTCCCGTTCCCGCCGACAAGATCCATTCCGAGATCACCGCGTCTAAAAACGAAGACGGGACCTATACGCTCACTCAGGTCACGGGCTCCAAGTACATCGCGCTGATATGCGGACTCATCACCCTCGCCGTAACGATACTCGTTTCGGTCTACTCCAAAAAGACCCTCAAAACGATCCCGTTCATCATCGGCATCCTCGCCGGATACGCAACGGCGGCTTGCTTTACTCTCATCGGCAGCCTGACCGGAAACGACGCTTTGATGATAATCGACTTCTCGAAGTTCTCCAATATGCAGTGGCTCCCCGATTTCGCGTTCCTCAAGGCGTTCAGCGGTGAGGGCATCGGCAATCTCAACGGCGCTTTCATAGGCACCGTGGCGGTCGCCTACATTCCCGTTGCGTTCGTCGTTTTCGCGGAGCATATCGCGGACCACAAGAACATTTCTTCGATCCTTTCCAACGAAAACGAAAAAGTCGACCTGCTTGAAGATCCCGGTCTCTCCCGCACCCTGCTCGGAGACGGCGTAGGCTCTATGGTCGGCGCTTTCTTCGGCGGCTGCCCGAACACCACTTACGGCGAGTCGATCGGATGCGTAGCGATCTCCGGCAACGCCTCGATCGTCACTATACTCTGCACGGCGATCCTCGCTATGGCGGCGTCTTTCGTAGCTCCCTTTGTGACCTTCCTTTCCACCATCCCGTCGTGCGTCATGGGCGGCGTCTGCATAGCGCTCTACGGCTTCATCGCGGTCTCCGGTCTCAAGATGGTACAGAAGGTCGACCTTGACGACAACAGAAATCTGTTCGTGGTATCGGTCATCCTCATCACCGGTATCGGCGGACTTGCCGTCAGCTTCGGAAAGATCACCATCACCTCTATCGCCTGCGCGCTCATCCTCGGCATCCTCACCAACCTGATGCTCTCGAGAAAGAAAGAAAACTGATCCCGCTCCGGCGTTTTATCACACGAAAGGAAGTAACAAAATGGATATGGATATCGATATGAGTAAAGTAACGGTGTTCGACCACCCGCTGATCCAGCATAAGGTGTCGATCCTCCGCAGTGTTGACACAAGCTCCAATCAGTTCAGACAGCTCGTCGAAGAGATAACGATGCTGATGTGCTTCGAGAGTATGCGCGACCTTCCCCTTATGGATACGGAGGTCACGACTCCCATGTGCAAGACCACGACCAAAGTCCTCGCGGGCGTCAAGCTCGCGGTGGTCCCGATCCTTCGCGCGGGTCTCGGAATGGTGGAAGGAGTTCTCCACCTCGTACCCTCGGCAAGAGTCGGACATATCGGTCTTTACAGAGACCACGTCACCCTTGAGCCTCACGAGTATTACTGCAAGCTCCCGAAGAACATCGAAAACAGGCTCGTCATCGTCACCGACCCGATGCTCGCAACGGGCGGAAGCGCGTGCGACGCGATCAAGCTCATCAAGGAGCGCGGAGGCAGGCATATAAAATTTATGTGCATCATCGCGGCTCCCGAAGGACTCAAGGCTCTGACCGAAAAGCATCCCGACGTAGAGGTATACTGCGCTCACGTTGACGAAAAGCTCAACGAGAACGGCTACATCCTCCCCGGACTCGGCGACGCGGGCGACCGCATCTTCGGCACGAAATAAACGTACGTTCGAACTTAAAAAAGAAGACACGCTCCGTGCCTTCTTTTTTTATGTTTTTACCTTTGCGAGCTTCCGCGGACGGTAAGCACCGGGTTTACGTAAGTTATGTCGGGGACCGTTTTCCGTTCTACAAGCTCGAACAGGAGTTTAGTCGCTTTTTTCGCCATCAGGTCGAAGCGACAGCTGACCGTCGAAAGCCCGGGTCGGAGGAGGGGCGCGACGAACAGATCGTCGAATCCCACGACGCCGACGTCCTGCGGGATCGACTTTCCGATCGACGAGAGCGCGCCGTAGAGTCCCGCGGCGATGAGGTCGTGATAACAGAACACCCCGACCGGGTCGTTTTTCGACTTGAAATATCTTTTTATCTGCGCGTATCCGCGTTCGTCTCCGAATCCGGTCACGCGAAAGAGGGCGGGAGGCGCTTCGCCGAGTTTTTCAAGCTCTTTCGTGAAGCCGACGTATCTTTTGTCCGAAGTCTGGTCGACCGTTTCCGAGCCTATATACACGAAGTCTCTGTAGCCAGCGTCGTATAGGTGCTTTGCCGCCATACGCGCGGCGGTCTCGTTTTTGACCGCTATACAGGGGCGGCTCCTTCCCGTAAGCTCCTTTCCGAGAAACACGACGGGAAGAGGGCAGTAGTCGTATATTTCGGAGGGGTAGTAGCCGCCGGGGAAACTGATGATCCCCGCGCATCCGATAGACACGAATTTGCGGATTATCGCCTTTTCTTTTTCTTTATCGTCGCCGCCCGAGGATATGAGGACGGTGTAGCCTTCGCTGTTGAGCGAGCTTGTGATGCTCGACGAAAGCACGCTCGACGACAGCGCGGCGAAGAACGGATTTTCGACGCTCCGCACGTAGAGTCCTATCGCGCGGCTGTCTTTTTTGGCGAGCATCGCCGCAAGCTCCGAGGAGCTGTCCGCTATTCCGTATGTAAGGTACTCCTTTTTGCCGAACGAAGAAATGACTCCTTCGTCGCGCAGGGCGCTTACCGCTTTTTGAAGGGTGACGTAAGAGCCTTCATAGGCTTCGCAAAGCTCCCTCAGGGACGGCAGTCTGCTTCCCGATGGACCGAACTTTCCGGAGATCACGTCGCTTTTCAGTTTTTTCTGCAGCGCGGCTATGTTCGTTCTCATTTTTGATACCACCTCCGACGCAAGTATATCACGTCCTTTTTTGATATACAACTTTATTTGAGAAAAATGTTGTATTTCAAAATAAATATGATATACTTTAATTGATGATAGAAAACAACGGGGACTTTACGCGACGCGCCTGCCGGAAATAAGTCCTTACAGAAAAACCGAAGGAGAAACGATCATGCTCGATAAAACGAAAGCCGATATTCCGGAGAGATTCAAGACACATCCGCTGTTCAACGAGCTCGTCTGCGGTACGAATTTCGGTTTTATGGCTAAAAGAGGCTATTACGAGACCGAGTACGCGAGATCTCAACCTGCTTTGATGCGTAAAGAGGGAATCAACTGGGCGACACTCAACGCGAACTTTGTCTGCGAGCATTTTTACAGCACGCGTCTGTTTCTGGACTTCAAATACTCCTCGGGGAGCGAGGAGCTTGTCGAAATGGCGAAGCGGCTCCACGACGAGGGGATACGAATCCTGTTCAAGCCCTGTATGACTCCTCTCGACGGCGTATGGATGGGCAGAGTCGACTTTCCGAGCGACTCTGACGTCACACAGATCGACGGTGTAAAGATCGAATTTTGGAAAAAGTGGTTCGAGTCGTACAACGAGTGTATGAAATACTACTCCGAGCTCGCCGAAAGGATGGGCGCCGAGGCGATGCTCGTCGGAGCGGAGTATTTCGGGACCGAGCTTCAGAACGACTATTGGCTCAAAACGGTCGAAAACATACGTTCATACTACAACGGACCGCTCTCATATGAGTTCGATATGAAGAGTTACAGCGTGGGGCACGCGAACGAATGGATGAACGCCCTCGATTTTCTTTCGTTCAGCTACTATCCCGCCGCGCGCCCGATGAATAAGGAATACGTCAGCCCTATATCAAATCCCGGGGTAAAGGATCTGCCCGACGCGACGCTTGAGGATATGCTCTCATATCTCGAACCGCAGAAACAGGTCATACGCGACCTTTGCGCGCGCTACGGCAACAAGCCTATCGCGTTCACCGAGATAGGTACGCGCTCCGCTCACGGCACGACCGTCAAGCCGAGCGATTTCCGCTGGCCGTCCCGCTACGACGGGGAGGAGCAGGCGAACTATATGGAGGCGTGCTTCCGCACGTTCCGGGATATAGAGACCTGGCTCGGTTTTTTCTGGTGGAAGTGGGACGAAACGCAGATACGTCCGCATTATAAGACCGATCCCGCGGGGGATCAGGGTTTCACGATACAAGGAAAGCCCGCCGCTGTGGTGATGCGGCGCTGGAACGCAAAAAAGAACGGTTGACAAGCCGTTCTTTTTGGGTTAAGATAGGCTTACGGATAACGCAATAACGCTGTTTTACGGAGGAAATGATGATAAGACTGAAATTTGACGAGAAGGACGTCGCGTCGCTCGGCATTTCGTTTGCGCTCGACGAGCTGAAAAATGACTACTCGTTCGACTGGGGAACGGACGGAGAGGGTATCAAGGTCTCGCTTTGTGACCGGAGAAGCGACTCTCTTTCGCTCTCGTTCGACGGGGAGACGGCTGCGTTTACGTTCGACTTTACGCGGAAGATACTGTTCTTCCGTCTGCTCTCGCTCCTGCTCGAAAAGCTCGGAGACGGAGAGGGTAGCTTCTCGGTCGAAGAAAACGCGTACTTCACGATGAACGGACCGATGTTCGACGTTTCGCAGGGACACGCGGTGATCAACCTCGAAGCCTCGAAAACGATCTTCCGCAGGCTCGCGATGATGGGACTCAATATGTGTATGTTCTACTGCGAGGACAGCTTCACGGTGCCGGAAGAGCCGTATTTCGGCTATATGCGCAGCCGCTACACATACGACGATATAAAGGAGCTTGACGACTACGCGTATTCGTTCGGGATCGAGCTTATCCCCTGCATACAGACGCTCAGCCACCTGTTCGACGTGTTGAAATGGGACGTCTATCGTGAGATCCGCGAGGACGCGGAGTGCCTGCTTCCCGAGGATGAGGACACTTATACGTTTCTGCGTCACATAATAAAGGCGGCGTCCGCGCCGTTCCGCTCGAAGCGCATACATATCGGACTCGACGAGGCGCTCGACCTCGGGCGCGGCACTTATTACACTCTGCACGGATACGTTCATCAGGTCGAGATAATGCGCCGCCACCTTGAAAGAGTCAAGGAGATCACCGACGAACTCGGGCTCCGTCCGATGCTTTGGAGCGATATGTTTTTCCGGGCGCTCGGCGGGTATCGTAATGACGTTGAGATCCCGCAGGAGTTCATAGACGGTATGCCGAAAGGTGTCGACCTCGTTTATTGGGATTATTACAAGTCCGATCCCGAGATCTACCGCAAGCAGTTCGCCCTCCACAAAAAGCTCGCCGGGACGTGCGTGTTCGCGGGCGGCATCTGGACGTGGATGGGCTTCGGTCCCGACTGGGAACGCACCTTCGTCACGACGAACGCGGGACTGTCTTCGTGCAAGGAGCAGGGGATACGCGAAGTTATAGCGACCGTCTGGGGCGACAACGGCACCGAGGCGGACGTCAGGCTCAACCTTTTCGGACTTGCTCTTTTCGCCGAACACGGATACGCGAAGGAGCTTGACGAAAACAAGCTGAAAAAACGCTTTGAATTCGTCACGGGAGGCGATTGGGACGCCTTTGAGGCGACCCGCCTCGTCGACGACATCCCCGGTATCGATCCGAACGCCAAATGGGACCGCAACCCGACCAAATTCCTGCTTTATCAGGATCCTCTTTACAGTATGTTCGACAAGAATATCGAGGGACTGCCGCTCGAAGAGCATTACGCGCGGCTCGCGGAATATTTCAGACCGTACGCCGAAAAGGAAGGACCGTTCGGCGATCTGTACGGGTTGTATATGCGCCTTTCTTCCGCGCTCGAACTGAAATCGACTCTGTCGATCCGCATACACAAAGCGTACGCGGCGGGCGACAGAAAAGAGCTTGCGCGTCTGCGCGACGAAGTCCTGCCGGAGGCGTCGAGACGTATCTCCGTTCTCCGGGACGCGCATTACGCGATCTGGAACAGACTGTATAAGCCGATCGGCTGGGAGATATTCGATATGCGCTACGGAAGCACGCTCATCCGTATCGACACCGCTGTACGTGCGCTCGACGCGTACCTCAAAGGCGAGCGCGAAACGCTTCCCGAACTCGAGGAAAAGCAGCTCCCGTTCAACGGTGAAAACGGCATACCGCGTTACACGAATTACTATTGGAAGATAGTTTCAGCCGGACGCATCGCCTCCGCGGAGCATATCAAGCTTCCGACGAAAAAACCGAAAAAACAATAAAAAACGTCGACCCGGAGAAAGGGAGAATTCTCCGGGTCCGCGTTTTATTCCTTCGATATTTCTTCGAGCCTTTTGTACACTTCGTCCGTGCGGAGGCGGTCTTCGGCGTAGGCGCGGCGGAGCAGTTCGCCGGGGATATAGGGGTCGTACTTCTCGAAGATCGGCATTTCGTTCATCTTGACGAGCGAATAAACGTCGATCCCGTCGCGAAGAACGGTCTCGCAGAGGTCTCGCATGAATTCCTCCGGGTGAGGACTTTCCATCTTGAACGTGATAAAGTAGCAGAACTCGTAATCGACGTTGCTGATGCGGTATTTGTCCTTGTTTTTGATTATATACTTGCGCAAGGTGCGGAAGGAGCACGTGCCGAGCCACGGAAACAGGCAGTAGGAATACCCTCCGAGGTGTATCAGCGATCTTTTAGGCATACCCGCGTTTCGCGCGGCGTTTCGCGCGGCGGCGAGTCTGGCGCGGGCGTTGTTCTTGAGGTACGGATATTCCGTATCCTCCTCGAGGACTTTTTTCATACGTTCAAGTATTTTCGTATGGATCTCGCCGTAGTCGCCGGGCCATTCTATCGGCATCTTGCCCTCGACGGACTTGACGTAGATGAGTTTTCTCTGAATATCAAGCTCCTCGACCTCCCAAACGCGTCCCGCGAGGGCGAAGCGGTCGCCTACGGGCGGGGGAGAGGTGATCGTGCCGATCTCGTCGGATCCGCACCGGACCGTGAAGTCCTCGCTGTCCTTGAATACGGCGTAGAATTTGAAGCTGTTTATAAGTCTTTCGCCCTTGAGTCCGACGATGAGTCCCTTTTCCTCGGTCGCTTCGATGAAGTCGTTTCGCAGCATTGACCGGAGCAGGGTTTTGTAGTCCTCTTTATCGACGTGTTCGAACGGAGGGAGCGCGAGTATGCGCCCGGCAAGCTCTTTCGGCGTCAGTTCGCCCGACGAGGCGAGGACGGAAAGCGTCTGCTGGAACATCAGGCTGAACGGGAGCTTTTTGACCCTCGGCGGTTCGGTGAAACGCTCCTCGAGATAAAGCTGTACTATCGCTATCGCTTTGAGCAGTTCCCACGGCATCAGCTGGGGCAGGGGAGTGTTCGGCAGAGGATCTTCCTCGCGGAAGACCATCATCATTTCGGGCGGCTGGCCGCGTCTGCCGCTCCGTCCGAGCCTCTGCAGGAACGACGAAACGGTGTTCGGAGACTCGTTGTGGACTATACGCTCGAGCTTGCCTATGTCGATGCCGAGCTCGAGCGTTACCGTCGCGCAGGTGACGTTCTTTATAGCGTCGTCCTTGAGCTTGAGTTCCGCTTCCTCGCGTATCGCGGCGGAAAGGTTGCCGTGATGGATCGAGAATATGTCTTTTTCGCCCCTCTTTTTCGCGATCTGACGGAGCGTCGCCGTGACGTACTCCGTCTCCTCGCGCGAGTTGGAAAAGACGAGACATTTTTTGTCTTTGACGCAGTCGTAAATGAATTCGTATCCCGCGTCGAACGCCGCCTTAGCGCCGGCGTCGCCGCCGGTCTTCTTTTCGGTCTGCTTCTCGTCGGTGTTCTGCACGTAAAAATGCTCCATTCCGAGCCGCCATACGGGCGCCGCGTCGTCGATCTCCGGAGCCTCGGTGTCGTGACCGCTTCCCGCGCTCAGCCATTCCGCCGCCTTTCGCGCGTCGCCGACCGTCGCCGAAAGTCCGATACGCCGGGGCGAATGCCCGATAAGTCTTTGAAGCCTTGCGAGAAGGCAGATTATCTGATTTCCTCTGTCGCTTCCGGTCAGCGTGTGGATCTCGTCGATCACGATATACCGTAAGTCGCAGAACAGACGGTAAACGTCGTTCGAGCGGTTCATCAGCATGCTTTCGAGCGATTCGGGAGTTATCTGGAGGATCCCCTCGGGGTTTTTCAGCGCCTTCGTTTTGTGGGACTGCGCCACGTCGCCGTGCCAGTGGAATACGGGTATCCCCGACAGGTCGAGCAGTTCGTCTATGCGGGAGAACTGGTTGTTGATAAGGCTTTTAAGAGGCGCGATATACAGCGCCCCGAACGAGCGCGGCGGATCCTCGTAAAGGTCGGTGAGTATGGGAAAAAACGCCGCCTCCGTCTTGCCCGACGCCGTGGTCGACGTCAAAAGCAGATCGTTGTCGGTGTTGAAAATGACTCTCGCCGCCTCAAGCTGGACCTCTCTCAGCTCCTGCCAGTTATTTTTGTGTATCCATTCTCGGATGAACGGCGCGTATCTCTCGAAAACACTGCTCATTTGAAGCGCTCCTTGCGTTTTTTTGTCTGTATTATTTTGTCTGTATTATAGAGTATAGCACATTTTTTTGCGCTTTTCCACCCCCTCGGAGCGAAAAAGTACGTTTATACGCTTGAAATTATCATTTCTTCGTGATACAATATAATATAATTCTAAGTTTACCTGTAAAAGAGGGATCGTTATGAGCAAATATATCAAATACGGCGAAAAGACCGCGTTCGTCAAACCGATCGACGGAGACGTTCTCAACAACTACGACGGAGAGGAAGGCAACGGAAAGCTGTGGACCGACGTGATATTGAAGTCCGAGCGCGCGGTCTGCGTGAACGGCATTCCCGCGGAAAAGGGAGAGGACGGACTTTACCGCGCAAGGGTCGGACTTTCTTCCGGGTGGAACACGCTTACCGCCGAGAGCGAGTGCGGCAAGGATGAGATCAAGGTGAGATACACCGACGCTGACGTCGGATATTACCGTCTGTCGAGCGACGACAATATCATTTTCCTTTCGGATATAAACAAAAACAAGGACGTTTACAAGTCGATATTCGACAACCCGTATCTCGCGGTCTATAAGAAAGCGCACGACCTTTACGGCGCGAAAATACACCTCAATATCTACTACGAGATGCCCGAGCATCCCGACTTTACCGGCAAACGGGATTATTTCAACCTTTCGATGATGACCGACAAATTCAAGAGCGAGTGGAAGGCTAACTCCGACTGGCTGAAAATGAATTTCCACGCCAACTCCGACAAACCCGACAAACCGTATCTCACGGCGGGATATGATAAAGTTTATTCCGAGTGCAAGCGCGTTCAGGATGAGATACGCCGTTTCGCGGGAGAAAAGACGCTCTCCGACGAGACTACGATCCACTGGGGCGCCACTACCGAAGAGGGAGTCAAGGCGGCTCGTGACCTCGGCATCAAGGCGCTCGCCGGTTATATGAAGATCGAAGGCTCGCGCACGGTCGTTTCCTACCACTACCCGAAGGATCTCGTCGCCTACCTTGAACGCCGCGACTTCTGGTACGACAGGTCGCTCGATATGTATTTTGCAAAGATCGACTGCGTGCTTAATCTCCACACCCCCGAAGAAATCGAAGGATTACTGAACACGCTTTACACCGACAAAACACGTTCGGGATTTATCGAGATCATGATGCACGAGGAATACTTCTATCCCGACTATACGGCGTATGAACCCGATTTTGAAAAGAGGGTGCTGACCGGCTGCCGTTTCGCTTGCGAAAAAGGCTACAAGGGCGCATTCCTCGCGGAAGTTATATAACGGAGAAAACAAATGATACAAAAACCCAGAGGAACGATAGACATACTGCCGAAAGAGGTCACGCTCTGGCAGTACATAGAACAGACATCGCGTAAGGTCTGCAAAAAGTTCGGTTTTTCCGAAATACGCTTTCCGACGTTCGAGTCGACCGAACTTTTCCACAGAGGAGTCGGAGACACGACAGACGTCGTGCAAAAGGAGATGTACACCTTCACCGACCGCGAGGACCGGAGCTTCACGCTCCGCCCGGAGGGGACGGCGTCCGTCGCGCGCTCGGTCATCGAGAACGGACTCGTTTCCGAGCCGATGCCGCTCAAGCTGTACTACCTCATCAACTGCTTCCGCTATGAGAAACCGCAGGCGGGACGTTCGCGCGAGTTCTACCAGTTCGGCGCCGAGATGTTCGGCTCCGAGAACGCCGGAGCGGACGCGGAGATGATCTCGCTCGCTTCGTCGATCATAAGCGAACTCGGGATCAAAAACGTCAGCCTGCATATCAATTCGATCGGATGTTCCGTCTGCCGTCCGCGTTACCGCGAGGCGCTCAAAGACTATTTCAGATCGCACTACGACGAATTGTGCGACACCTGCAAGGGAAGACTTGAGACCAATCCTTTGCGGATACTCGACTGCAAGAGTCCCGTCTGCTCTGCGATAGCGAAAGACGCCCCCAAGACGATCGACAACCTCTGCGACGACTGCAAGGCGCACCTCGCGTCGCTTGAAAGCCGTCTCGGAGTCATGGGAATAGAATATACGGTAGATCCGCACATCGTACGCGGACTCGACTACTACACCCGCACGGTGTTCGAGTTCATCTGCAACGAGATCGGCGCTCAGTCGACGATCTGCGGCGGAGGCCGTTACGACGGACTCATCAAGGAGCTTGGCGGTCCGGCGCTCCCGGGGATAGGATTCGGTATGGGCATCACCCGTCTCATTATGGCGATGCAGGCGTGCGGCGCGGACAAGACCGAAACGGAACGTCCCGACATATATATCGCGTCTCTCGGAGAAGCCGCCGCGGTAAAGGGCGCGTTCCTCGCGTCGGAGCTTCGCAGATCCGGCGTTGCCGCCGAGTGCGACGTCATGGGACGGAGCCTGAAAGCTCAGATGAAATACGCGGACAAGAAAGGCGCCCGTTTTACTCTGATGATCGGAGACTCCGAACTTGAAGCGGGAAAGGCTCAACTGAAAAATATGGAAGACAGCGCGCAGACCGAGATAGATCTCGCCGATCTTCCCGAACTCATAAAACTATTATCTGAATGAAGGTATGAAGAAATGGCAGAATTACTGACTAACCTTGACAAAAGAACTAAATACTGCGGACTTTTCACCTCCGAGGACATAGGTAAACGCGCCTGCGTCATGGGCTGGGTACAGCGTCAGCGCGACCTCGGCAAACTTATATTCATCGACCTGCGCGACCGCACCGGCATCGTCCAGCTCGCTTTTGACAGCGATACCGATAAGGAGATCTTCGACAAGGCGTTCGGCATCCGCGCCGAATACGTACTCTGCGCCAAGGGCGTCGTCCGCGCGCGCGGCGAGGGCGCCGTCAACAAGGACAGAGCGACCGGCGAAGTCGAGATATTCGTTGATGAACTCAAAATACTCTCCGCTGCGCAGACTCCTCCTTTCGAGATCGTCGAGAACAGTAACGTCAAGCCCGAACTCAGGCTCAAATACCGTTATCTCGACCTGCGCCGTCCCGATATGATGAGCAATATCCTGAACCGCAGCAAGATCACGAAGATCGTGCGCGACTATTTTGCGGAGCAGGGATTTATCGAGATCGAGACTCCTAACCTCATCAAACCGACTCCCGAGGGCGCGAGAGACTATCTCGTTCCGAGCCGCGTACATCCCGGCAAATTTTACGCGCTCCCGCAGTCTCCTCAGCTCTACAAACAGCTGCTGATGCTCAGCGGATTTGACAGATATATGCAGATCGCCCGCTGCTTCCGCGACGAGGACCTTCGCGCGGACCGTCAGCCGGAATTCACGCAGATCGACCTTGAAATGTCGTTCGTTACCCAGGACGACGTCATCGAAGTCACCGAAGGCTTCCTCAAACGTATTTTCAAGGATTTCCTCGGACGCAAACTCGAAACGCCTCTTATGCGTATGACCTACGCAGAGGCTATGGAACGCTTCGGCTCGGACAAACCCGACCTGCGTTTCGGCTTCGAGCTGAAAAACCTTTCGTCCCTTCTTGCGAAAACCGAATTCAGAGTTTTCAAGGGCGCCATCGACGCCGGCGGCTCCGTCCGCGGCATCAATATCAAGGGCGGCGGCGCGGCGTTCAGCCGTAAAGAAGTCGATTCGCTCGGCGAGTTCGCCAAGACCTACCGCGCAAAGGGACTTGCGTGGGCAAAGAATACCAAGGGCGAGATCTCGTCGTCATACGCAAAGTTCCTGACCGAGGAAGAGAACAAGGCGATATACGAGGCGATGGGATTTGAAGAAAACGACCTCATCCTCATCGTCGCCGACAAAGATCACGTCGTCTTCGACGCGCTCGGCGCTCTGCGCTGCGAATGCGCGAAACGACTCGGACTCTGCGACCCGATGAACTTCAAGCTCCTGTGGGTCACCGAATTCCCGCTGTTCGAGTACGACGAGGAAGAGGGAAGATACTACGCTATGCACCATCCCTTCACCTCTCCTATGGACGAGGACCTCGAATATATGGACACAGATCCGCTTAAAGTCAGAAGCAAGGCTTACGACATCGTCATCAACGGCACCGAGGCGGGCGGCGGCTCCATACGTATCCACAGTCCCGAGATCCAGCAGAAGCTGTTCGACGTGCTCGGACTCACCAAAGAAGAGACGCAGGAAAAGTTCGGCTTCCTGCTCGAAGCCTTTAAGTACGGCACGCCTCCGCACGGCGGACTCGCGTTCGGTCTCGACAGACTCGTTACGCTCCTGCTCGGACTCGACGATATCCGTAACGTCATCGCCTTCCCGAAGGTGCAGAACGCTACCGAGCTTATGACCAACTGCCCCTCCTTCACCGACGAAAAGTCCCTCGACGAGCTTTCGATCGCGGTGACGCGGAAGGAAGAAGAATAAATAACGGAATAATAACGAGGGGGACCTTTTAAGGAAAGGTCCCCCTCGCGCTCCCCTCTAAACCTTTCAAAGAGGGGAAATAAAAAGCCGAACCCCGCGGACGGGTCGTCCGCGGGGCGTTTTCTTCATTATATAATATGGTCAGTTTTGTTTCAGTTTTCCTATCTCGGCGGCGCAGGCGCGGCAGACAAGTCTGCCCTTATACTCTTTGAGTCCGTCGGGACTCTGGCAGAACACGCACGTCGGCTGATATTTTTTCAGCACCACCGTGTGCTCGTCGGTCAGTATCTCGAGCGGATCGCCTATTTCTATGCCGAGCGTCGTGCGTATTTCGACCGGAATGACTATCCTTCCGACCGAATCTATCCTTCTTACTATACCCGTACTCTTCATATTTTCCTCCTCGGGACTCTTGCGTTTCAACACCTAAACACTTTTTTCGATATTATGATACCATAATTGACAAAAAATGTCAATATCCGCGAAAGAAAAACCCGTTTCTATATTATTATCGTCTTGCGGACGCGCTCTTATCCGTTCGACTGTTGCTTTGAGTCGGCAAGCGGCGCTTTTCTCAAAAGCGCAATTCGCTATATATTATAATTAAAAGGAAGAAAAAATTACACATTCTGCTTTTGTTGTGCAATATGCATAAAAAACGGCAAAAAGTTTGTGAAAAATTTTCTCACAAATTTTTTTGGAATTTTTTGAAAAATACTTGCGTTTGACTTTGCATTATGCTATACTTATAAAGCTTTTGATATGCGTTGAAGCGGGAGGTTGCTGCCGAAAGGCAGGTAATTTCCGTGGAGTATGTCCGATATTTAACCGGGCGACAGCAAAAATGCTGAAACATCCTTCCGATGGGATCCCCGTCGGACCTACCCGGATTTTGCCGTGAGGCGAATTCCGTTTTTTGTAGGGCGATGCTGGAAACACACGGTAGGGTGTCAAGGGATTCAACGCCTCTTGAAAAGCGAGTTGCATAATTTATTAAGGAGGCAAAAAAATGGCAGTTGTGGAAAAACTGAGGATCCGTCTGAAGAGCTACGATCACACCCTGATCGACCAGGCGGCGGAGAAGATCGTCGATACGGCGAAGAGGAACGGCGCAAAGGTGTCCGGTCCCGTGCCGCTCCCGACCGAAAAAGAGATCGTTACTATCCTTCGCGCGGTACACAAGTACAAGGATAGCCGCGAGCAGTTCGAGCTCCGTACTCACAAACGTCTTATCGACGTTATCAAGCCCTCGGAAGAAGCCGTCAAGGCGTTCACGAGTCTTGAACTTCCGGCAGGCGTCGAAATCGAGATAAAACTGTAAGAAAGGCTTACGGTTTTACGGTCAAGTTGGCACTACGCCAACCAATAACCTAAACAGGAGGAAAAAATCTTATGAACAAGGCGATCATCGGTAAGAAACTCGGAATGACACAGATTTTCGATGAAAAAGGCAACGTGATTCCGGTAACCGTAATCGAAGCGGGTCCGTGCGCGGTCTCGCAGATCAAGACCAAAGAGACTGACGGCTACGACGCCGTACAGTTCGCGTTCTCCGATATAGCGGAGAGAAAACTGACGAAGGCCGAGGCGGGTCACCTCAAGAAGGCCGGCGTTTCCATGAAAAAGCATCTGAAGGAATTCAGACTCGACGACATTTCCGGATACAAGCTTGGCGATACCGTCACCTCGGACATCTTCTCCGCCGGTGAAAAGGTCGACATTACCGGAGTAACGAAGGGTCACGGATATTCCGGCGTTATCAAGAGATGGAACGCACACATCCTTAAAATGACACACGGTACGGGCCCCGTACACCGCGAAGTCGGTTCGATGGGCGCTAACTCCAGCCCGAGCCGCGTATTCAAGAACAAACACATGGCGGGACAGTACGGTAACGAACAGGTCACCGTGCTCAACCTCACGGTCGCAAAGGTCGACGCGGAAAAGAACATCGTCGCTGTCAAGGGCGCAGTCCCCGGCGCGCGCGGCGGTATCGTCTTCATCCGCAACGCCGTAAAGCACTAAGCGGAAGGAGGATAACACAATGCCTAACGTTAAAGTATTAGATATGGCCGGCAAGGAAGTCGGTGAGATCACTCTCAGCGAGGAGCTTTTCGGCGCGGAAGTCAATTCCGCAGTCCTCCACGCGGCAGTCAGAGCGTATCTGCTCAACCAGAGACAGGGCACTCAGTCCACTCTTACCCGTACGGAAGTTTCCGGCGGCGGCAAGAAGCCCTGGAGACAGAAGGGGACCGGTCGCGCAAGACAGGGTTCTACCAGATCTCCTCAATGGACTCACGGCGGCGTGGCTCTCGGCCCGAAGCCCAGAGAATACAGGATCTCTCTTAACAAGAAGACCAGAAGAGCCGCTCTCGCGAGCGCGCTCAGCGATAAGGTTGCCTCCGGCGACATGGTCGTCGTAGACAGCATCAAGACCGAGGATTACAAGACCAAGACGATGGTGAAAATGCTTGAAGCCGTTAAAGCGGGCAAGAAGGCTCTCGTAGTTCTTCCCGAAGTCGACGACAAGGTCATCAGAAGCTTTGCGAACATCCCCGGATGCAAAACCACCCAGTTCAACACCGTCAACGTGTACGACGTGCTCAACGCCGATACCTTCGTGGTTGACAAAGCGGCGGTCACTAAAATGGAAGAGGTGTTCGCGTGATGAAAACTGTACAGGATATCATTATCAGACCGATCATTACTGAGGACAGTATGGCAAGGATCGCTGACAAGACCTATACGTTCGAAGTTCTGAAGACCGCGACGAAGCCCGAGATAGCTGACGCTGTCGAAAAGCTTTTCAAGGTCAACGTAGCTTCCGTAAACACTATCAGCGTAAAGAGAAAGCCCAAGAGAATGGGCGTCCACTCGGGATACACGAAGGCGTGGAAGAAAGCGATCGTCAAACTGACCGCCGATTCCAAGACCATCGAGTTCTTCGACGGCATGAACTGATGAAGGAGGAGTGAATAACAATGGCAGCTATCAAATATAAACCCACTACTCCGTCGAGAAGACACATGTCGGCTCCGTCGTTCGACGAAGTAACGAAGTCCACCCCCGAAAAGAGTCTTATAGTCACTCTTAAGAAGAACGCCGGACGCAACAGCTACGGCAGGATCACCGTTCGCCACAGAGGCGGCGGCAACAAGAAGAAATACAGGATCGTCGACTTCCGCCGCGCCGAGACCGGCTCGGAGAAAGTCATCGGTATCGAGTACGATCCCAACAGGACCGCTTACATCGCTCTGCTTGAAAACGCAGAGGGCAAGAAGAAGTACATGATCGCTCCCGACGGTCTCACCGCGGGCGACACCGTGTACACCGGTCCCGAAAGCGACATCAAACCCGGCAACACTCTCCCGATAGAGAACATCCCGGTCGGTACGTTCATCTACAACATCGAGCTTTATCCCGGACGCGGCGGTCAGCTTGTTCGCTCCGCAGGCGCGGCGGCTCAGCTCATGGCTAAAGAGAACGGTATGGCTCAGGTCCGTCTCCCCTCGGGCGAAGTCAGACTTGTCAGACTGAACTGCAACGCTACGATCGGCGTCGTCGGCAACATCGAGCACGACACCGTCAAGATAGGTAAAGCGGGACGCAAACGTCACATGGGCATCCGCCCGACGGTCCGCGGCTCCGTAATGAACCCCGTCGACCACCCGCACGGCGGCGGCGAAGGACGTTCGCCTATCGGTCAGCCTTCTCCTATGACCCCGTGGGGCAAGCCCGCGCTCGGTTATAAGACGCGTAACAAGAAGGCACGCACCGAGAAGTTCATCCTCAAGCACAAAAACGGTAAATAAGGGAGGTAACAGACTATGAGCAGAAGCCTTAAAAAAGGTATGTTCGTCGAAGAAAAACTGTTTAACAAAATAGTCAAGATGAACGAAGCAAACCAGAAACAGGTCGTGAAGACGTGGTCGAGAGCCTCCACCATTTTCCCGCAGTTCGTAGGTCACACCATCGCAATCCACGACGGTCGCAAACACGTTCCGGTGTACATCACCGAGGATATGGTCGGACACAAGCTCGGCGAGTTCGCTCCCACGAGACTGTTCAAGGGCCACAGCGGCTCCAAGACGACCAACACGAAATAATTAAGGAGGAAAAAATCCGCAATGGAAGCTAATGCACAGGTAAAAGAAGCAAGAGCACATCTTAAATATGCCAGGATTTCTCCTCGTAAAGTTAAGATAGTCCTTGATCTTATAAGAAATCAGGATACCGACAAGGCTATGGCGATCCTCAAGAACATCCCGAACAGCGCGGCGGAATATCTGCTGAAGCTGCTCAAGAGCGCAGTTGCGAACGCCGAGCACAATTTTGAGATGGACGCAAAGAACCTTTACGTCGCTGAATGCTGGGTGTGCCCCGGTCCGACGCTCAAGAGGCTCATGCCGAGAGCGAGAGGATCTGCGGACAGGATCCTGAAGAGGACCAGCCACATGACGATAGTCGTCAGAGAAAAAAATTAAGGAGGAGCAAGCGAAATGGGTCAGAAGGTTAATCCGCACGGCTTAAGAGTCGGCGTAATTAAAAACTGGGATTCAAGATGGTTCGAGAAGGACGAAAACTTCGGCGACACGCTTGTTTCCGACTACAAAGTAAGAGAATATCTGAAGGGCGCTCTCCAGGCGGCGGGCATCCCGAAGATAGAGATCGAGCGCGACAGCTCGAGAGTCAGAGTTTTCATCCACTGCGCTAAGCCCGGTATGATCATCGGACGCGGCGGCACCGAGATCGAAAAGCTCCGCCTCACTCTTGAAAAAATGCTTAACAAACCCGTCTCCGTGAACGTAGTCGAGGTCAAGTACCCCGATCTCAACGCTCAGCTCGTCGCTGAGTCCATCGCGGGACAGCTCGAGCGCAGGATCTCCTTCCGCCGCGCCATGAAACAGGCGATCGGCAGAACGATGAGACTCGGCGCAAAGGGCATCAAGGTCTCTTGCGGCGGCCGTCTGGGCGGCGCGGAGATCGCGAGAAGCGAACATTATCACGAGGGCACCATCCCGCTGCAGACGCTCCGTGCAGACATCGAGTACGGTTTCTGGGAAGCGAACACCACCTACGGTAAGATCGGCGTAAAAGTCTGGATCTACAAAGGCGAAGTCCTTCCGGACGGAAAGAACCGTTTTGCCGAAGCAAAAGTCGACGTCAAACCCGACAGACGCGACAGACGCGACCGTCCGAGACGCGACAGACAGGACAGAGGCGACCGTCCCAATAACGGTCAGCGTCCTGCTCAGACCGGCGACCGTCCTCAGAGAAGAGAACGCAGAGAAGGGGGCGCGAAGTAATTATGTTAATGCCTAAGAGAGTTAAATACAGACGCGTACAGCGCGGCAGACTCAAAGGAAAAGCAAGCCGCGGCAATACCATCACCTACGGTGAGTACGGACTCATGGCAACGGAACCCGCCTGGATCACCAGCAATCAGATCGAGGCAGCCCGTGTCGCCATGACAAGATACGTAAAACGTGGCGGTCAGGTCTGGATAAAGATCTTCCCGGACAAGCCCATAACCGAGAAGCCCGCCGAGACCCGAATGGGTTCCGGTAAAGGCTCGCCCGAGTACTGGGTAGCCGTAGTCAAACCCGGCAGGATCATGTTTGAGATGGGCGGCGTTTCCCTCGAGGACGCCAAAGAGGCAATGCGTCTCGCATCTCACAAGCTTCCCATCAAGTGCAAGTTCGTTGCAAAGGAAGCAGCTCCCGCCGCTGTAAACGAGGAGGTATAAGCCGTGAAAGCAAAAGAGATCAGAGAAATGACTTCCGAAGAGCTCAACAAAAAGCTCGGTGAGCTCAAGGAAGAGCTGTTCAACCTCCGCTTCCAGCACTCGATCAACCAGCTCGACAATCCGCACAGGATAGCGGACGTCAAGAAGGACATCGCGCGCGTTATGACCGTTCTTCGTCAGAAGAACGCCTGACTATAAACGGAAGGAGAAACAGCAATGAGCGAAAATGTTCGTAACCTGAGAAAGACCCGCGTAGGTAAGGTCGTATCCAATAAAATGGACAAGACGATCGTCGTCGCCATCGAAGACAACGTCAAGCACCCGAAATACGGCAAGGTCATCAAAAACACCATCAAGCTCCACGCGCACGACGAGAAAAACGAGTGCGGCATCGGCGATAAAGTAAGCATAATGGAAACAAGACCTCTCTCCAAGACGAAGAGATGGCGCCTGGTATCCATAATCGAAAAGGCGAAGTAATTCAGTAGATACGTCAACAAGCGTGTCGAAAATAGGAGGAAACACACCGTGATTCAACAGCAATCATATATGAAGGTGGCGGACAACACCGGCGCCAAAGAACTTATGTGTATTCGCGTGCTCGGCGGAACAGGCAGACGCTATGCTAATATCGGCGATGTTGTTGTTTGCACCGTTAAAAAAGCTACTCCCGGCGGCCAGGTCAAAAAAGGCGAGGTCGTACGCGCGGTAGTGGTCAGAACGGTCAAGGGCATAAGAAGAAACGACGGTTCCTACATCAAATTCGGTGAGAACGCCGCCGTAATAATCAAAGAAGATAAGAACCCCAGAGGAACCCGTATCTTCGGGCCTGTCGCGAGAGAGCTTCGCGAGAAGGACTATCTGAAGATACTCTCCCTCGCGCCCGAAGTACTGTAAGGAGGTCTTTTAGAGATGAATAAGAAAGTTCACGTTAAAAAAGACGATTCCGTCATCGTTATTTCTGGCGACGACAAGGGAGTCAAGGGTAAGGTCGTCGAAGTTTCGCCTAAAGAGGGCAAGGTCATCGTAAGCGGCGTCAACGTCGTTTCGAAGCACGTCAAACCCCGCAAACAGGGCGAAGCAGGCGGCATAATCAAAGTCGAAGGCGCCATCTACGCCGACAAGGTACAGCTTTTCTGCTCCAAGTGCGGAAAAGGCGTAAGAGCCAAAGTCAAAGTAGAAGACGGCAAGAAGATCCGCGTTTGCGCAAAATGCGGACAGGAACTTTAATGAGAGTGAGGTAAACAAGAATGTCAAGACTTAAAGATCTTTATACTTCCGAAGTTGCCCCCGCTCTTATGAAGAAGTTCAACTACAAGAGTCCCATGCAGATCCCGCGTTTCGACAAGATCGTCATCAACGTCGGAACCGGAGACGCTAAGGAAAACACCAAGGTCATCGATAACGTCATCGACGAGATCACGATGATCTCCGGTCAGAAGGCCATCCCGACTTACGCAAAGAAGTCGGTCGCTAACTTCAAGGTCAGACAGGGCATGAAGATAGGCGTAAAGGTCACCCTCAGAGGCGAGAAAATGTACGAGTTCATGGACCGTCTGTTCAACTTCTCCCTCCCCCGCGTACGCGACTTCAAGGGCATCAACCCCAACGCGTTCGACGGACGCGGCAACTACTCGCTCGGACTCAAAGAGCAGCTGATATTCCCCGAGATCGAATACGATAAGATCGAAAAGATCCGCGGAATGGATATCGCATTCGTTACGACCGCGCAGACCGACGAAGAAGCGAGAGAGCTTCTGACTCTGATGGGCGCGCCGTTCGCAAAGTAATAGGAGGAAACAAAAGTGGCTAAAAAGGCAATGATTCTCAAACAGCAGAGAGAGCAGAAGTATTCCACCCGTGAATACAACAGATGCAAGATCTGCGGTCGCCCCCACGCTTACCTCCGCAAGTACGGTATCTGCCGTATTTGCTTCCGCGAGTTGGCATACAAGGGTGAGATCCCCGGCGTGCGCAAAGCAAGCTGGTAATCAAGCGCAACCGAAAACAACAATTAGGCTCCGGCCTGCCGGTAGGAAAACGAACGTTTTAACCGCCGGTGTGCAGCCCGCGAAATAAAGCGGGCAGCAAGAAATACTTGCATATTGGAGGAAATATCACAATGCAAATGTCAGACGTTATCGCTGATATGCTCACGCGTATCAGGAACGCAAGCAACGCCAAGCACGAGACCGTCGACGTTCCCGCGTCCAACGTAAAGAAAGCCATCGCAGACATCCTCGTCGCGGAAGGCTTCATCAAGGGCTACGAGATCATCGAAGACGCAAAGCAGGGCGTTATCAGAATCACACTCAAGTACAAAGACAAACAGAGAGTAATCCAGGGACTCCAGCGCGTTTCCAAGCCGGGTCTGCGCGTTTACTCCTCCTGCGAGGATATGCCCAAAGTCATGAACGGACTCGGCATAGCCATCGTATCCACACCCAAAGGCATCATGACCGACAAGACCGCACGTAAAGAAAACGTCGGCGGCGAAGTCCTGGCGTTTGTCTGGTAAGACGGAGGTATAGAGATGTCAAGAATAGGAAGAAAACATATCGCCATCCCCGCAGGTGTTGAAGTTACTCTCGGCGAGGGCAACGTCGTTACCGTAAAAGGCAAGAACGGCACCCTTACCCAGACCCTTCATCCGGATATGATAATCAAAAAAGAGGGCGCAGAGATAGTAGTCGAGCGTCCGAGCGAAGACAAGCTGCACAAGTCCCTCCACGGACTTACGAGAACGCTGATCAACAATATGGTCGTAGGCGTGACCGACGGCTTCTCCAAGACGCTTGACATAGTCGGCGTAGGATACAGAGCTCAGAAGACCGGCAACGGACTGACCCTCAATCTCGGATATTCCCATCCGATCGTCATTGACGAGATAAAAGGCATCACCTTCGACGTTCCGAACTCCAACCAGATCATCGTCAAGGGCGCGGACAAACAGGTCGTCGGACAGGTCGCGGCGGTTATCAGAAGCAAGAGACCTCCGGAACCCTACCACGGCAAGGGCGTCAAGTACTCTGACGAAAAGATCCGCCGCAAATCCGGTAAAGCCGGCAAATAATGAAAGGAGTGGAACAGCATGGTATCAAGAAAAGACAGCAAAGTTCAGCGTCTTAAGAGACACGCCAGGATCAGAGCAAAGATCTCCGGCACGACCGAAAGACCCCGTCTTTGCGTTTACCGTTCTCTTACTAATATTCAGGTCCAGATCATCGACGACACCAAGGGTGTAACGCTGGTCAGCGCGTCCACTTACGAAAAGGCATTCTCCGGCTACGGCGGCAACAAAGAGGCTGCAAAAGTCATCGGCAAGACCATCGCCGAGAGAGCGCTTGAAAAGGGTATCACCGAAGTCGTGTTCGACAGAGGCGGAAACCTTTACCACGGACGTGTAAAAGAACTCGCAGAAGCCGCTCGCGAGGGCGGACTCAAGTTCTGACGCGGGAAAGAGAGGAAACATAAATGATTCAGAGAATAGATGCATCGACACTCGATCTGCAGGAAAAACTCGTAGCCCTCAACCGCGTTTCGAAGACCGTTAAGGGCGGACGTATCGCCCGCTTCGCCGCTATCATGGTAGTCGGCGACGGACAGGGACACGTCGGCTACGGACTCGGCAAAGCAGCCGAAGTTCCGGAAGCTATCCGCAAGGGCATCGAGGATGCCAAGAAAAATATGATCACCGTCTCCATCAAAGACACGACGATCCCGCACGAAGTCATCGGCGAGTACGGCGCAGGCAGAGTTCTTCTCAAGCCGGCTCCGGAAGGCACCGGTATCATCGCGGGCGGCACCTGCCGCGCGATCGTTGAGATGGCCGGGATCAAAAACATTCGTGCTAAATGCCTTCGTTCGAGCAACCCGACCAACGTAGTCAAGGCTACCTTCGAGGGACTCAAGGCGCTTCGCACCGCTGAACAGATCGCGGAACTCCGTGACGTCAGCGTTGAGTCGATCAAGGGCTAAGGAGGCGTAATATCATGGCAAAAGTTACAGTTACGCTTATAAAGAGCGTCATAGGCTCGACCCCCAATCAGAAAGCAACCGCTAAGAGCCTCGGGCTCAACAAGATCGGCGACAAAGTCGAGCATGAAGACGGTGCCGTTCTGAACGGAAAGATCAAAGTTCTGTCTCACCTTGTAAAGGTCGAGAAGACTGAAGACTAAGGAGGAGAAATATGAAACTTTACGAACTTTCTCCCGCTGAAGGCTCCGCAAAAAGCGGTTACCGCAAAGGTCGCGGTCCCGGTTCCGGAAACGGAAAGACCGCGGGCAAGGGACATAAGGGACAGAACGCGCGTTCGGGCGGCGGTGTAAGACCGGGCTTTGAAGGCGGACAGTTCCCGCTTTACAGACAGCTCCCCAAGAGGGGATTCAAAAACAAATTCGCAAAAGTATATGCCATCGTCAACGTCAGCGAGCTCAACAGATTCAATGACGGTGATACCGTTGACCTGTCCACTCTGTGCGACTGCGGCCTGGTAGGCAAAGAGCTGAGCGGTCTTAAGATCCTGGGCAACGGCGATCTGACTAAGAAACTGACCGTGAAAGCTAAGATCTTTTCTGCGGCTGCAAAAGAGAAGATTGAGGCAGCCGGAGGAAAGGCCGAGGTGGTATAATGCTTCAGACTTTCAAGAACGCGTGGAGGATCCCGGATCTCCGCAAAAAGATGCTGTTTACGATCTTTATAGTGATCATTTACAGACTCGGCGCTCAGATCCCCGTTCCGTACGTCAATTTAGACCTTCTCGCTAAGGCCTTCGAGGGCAGCGGAAACTTCTTCGCGTACATCAACATACTTTCGGGCGACGCGTTCTCGCATGCTACTCTGTTTGCTCTGTCGGTATCCCCGTACATCACGGCGCAGATCATCATGCAGCTCCTTTCCATCGCCATCCCCGCTCTTGAGAGGATCTCGAAAGACGGAGAAGAGGGCAGGAGAAAGATCAATCAGATCACGCGTTACGTCACCGTAGGCATCGGTCTTGTGACCGCGCTCGGTTACTACCTGTACCTGAAGAACAACAACGTCATCAACGTACCGTCCGGCACTCCCTCGTGGTTCGTCGCGATAGTCGTCGTAGGCTGTTACGTCGCGGGTTCTGCGCTCATCATGTGGATCGCCGAAAGGATCAATGAAAGAGGTATCGGCAACGGTATTTCCGTCATCCTTTTCGCGAACATCCTCTCGAGCCTCCCCGGATTCCTCGTCAGCCTGTTCCAGACCATGTTCAACGGTACCGCTTCCGGCGCTATCTACGCCGTAGTAGTGATCATCGTCGGACTGGCGTTGCTCGCTTTCATCGTTTTCATGAGCGAAAGCGAACGCCGTCTTCCCGTTCAGTATGCGAAAAAGGTCGTCGGACGCAAAATGTACGGCGGTCAGTCGACAAATCTCCCGATCAAGATCAATATGTCGGGCGTTATGCCGATAATCTTCGCGAACAGCATCCTGAGCCTTCCTTCCACCATCGCCGCGCTCTTCGCGCAGCCCGCGGAGGGTTCGTTCTGGGATAACTTCCTCAACTTCTTCTCGTATCAGTCGTGGTTCTACATCGTGATCAACGTGATACTGATAATCGCCTTCTCCTACTTCTACATCGCAATTTCGTTCAACCCCGTGGAAGTATCCAACAACCTCAAGAAGAACGGCGGTTTCATCCTCGGTATCCGTCCCGGAAGACCTACCGCTGATTACATCAAGAAGGTCCTCAACAAGATCATCCTTATCGGCGCCATCATGCTCTGCGTCGTAGCGGTACTCCCGCTCATCCTGAGCAAGTTCAGCGCCAGCTCGACGGCGTCCCTCGCATTCGGCGGTTCTTCGATCATAATCGTGGTCGGAGTTGCGATCGAGCTTGCCCGCGCGGTCGAAGCTGAGATGACCATGCGTCATTACAAGGGCTTCCTTGAATAAGGTGATACTATGAAAATAATCTTTCTCGGAGCGCCGGGAGCCGGCAAGGGCACCCAGGCGGAAAAAATAGCGGAGCTTCTCTCCATCCCCACCATCTCGACCGGAGCGATCATCCGCTCCGCGATCAAGAACGGTACCGAAATGGGTAAAGCGGCGATCGCTTATACCGAAAGCGGAAAACTCGTCCCCGACGAAGTCGTGATCGGTATAATCAAAGAGCGTCTTTCCGAAGACGACTGCAAGAACGGCTTTATCCTCGACGGATTTCCCCGCACGGTACCTCAGGCGGAAGCGCTCGACAACCTCGGAGTCGCGATCGACAAGGTCGTCGACATCGACGTTGACGATTCGGTCATAGTCGAGAGGATGAGCGGAAGACGTCTCTGCGAAAAATGCGGTGCGTCGTACCACCTCAAGTATATCCCCTCCAAGGATAACAAAACGTGCGACAAGTGCGGCGGAAATCTCATTATGAGACCCGACGACAAAGAAGAGGTCGTGCTTGACAGACTTAAAGTCTATCACGCGCAGACCGAGCCGCTCAAAGACTTCTATTCCAAGAAGGGAATACTCCGTTCCGTTGACGGACGCGGAGACATCGCGGCGATAACCGCTTCGATCATCGAAGTGTTAAGGTCCTGAGGGCAGGAATAATATGATACAGATCAAAAACTCGGCTCAGATAGCGCTTATGCGCGAGGCGGGAAGGATCACCGGCGAGGCGATAGTCCTCGCGGGAGAAGCCGTCAAGGAAGGCGTTTCGACCAAGCATCTCGACGATATCATCCACGATCATATCACGAAATGCGGGGCGAGACCGTCCTTCCTCGGATACGGCGGATTTCCCGGCAGCGCGTGTATCTCGGTGAACGACGAAGTCATCCACGGCATCCCCTCGAAGAACAAGATCCTTAAAGAGGGCGACATCGTCAAGATCGACGTCGGCGCGTTTTACAAAGGTTTCCACGGAGACTCCTGCAACACCTTCGCGGTGGGCAACGTTTCCGACGAAGCCAAGAGGCTCATCGAAGCCGCGAAAACTTCATTTGAGGCGGGTATCAAGATGGCGATGCCGGGCAACAGGCTCGGAGACGTCGGATTTGCTATCGAGAGCGTGGTACGCAAGTACGGTTTCTCGGTAGTGCGTCAGTACGTCGGCCACGGCATAGGCAAGGACCTCCACGAGGATCCGAACGTACCGAACTACGGTACTCCGGGACACGGAGTCAAGCTGTGCAAGGGCATGGCGCTCGCCATTGAACCCATGGTCAACGCGGGGACCCACGAGGTCTACGTCCTCCCGGACGGCTGGACGGTCAAGACCAAGGACGGAAAACTCTCCGCTCATTACGAACATACGAACATCCTGACCGACGACGGCGTCATCAGTACGACGAAGGTCAACTGAAATGACGAACGGATCGGCGGTGGGTGCGATAGCGGTCTCGAAGTCGGGACGCGACGCCGGAAGAATATTCATCATAGTCGGTGTGCTTGATGACGGAACGGTGAGCGTTTGCGACGGACGGCTGCGGAAGGTCGTAAAACCAAAGAAGAAAAACCTGCGGCATCTCGGCGTGATAGATGCGGACAGAACGGACGTACGCCGGCTCATAGCGGACGGAGGTCTGACTGACGCAAAGATACGCGAGATACTCGCAAAGTATCGTATTGATCCTGAAAAATCGGCAAAGGAGTGATTATTCTGCCCAAGGACGACGTTATTGAATTTGAGGGTACCGTACTCGAGGCGCTGCCTAACGCGACGTTCAAGGTACAGCTCCCCAACGGGCATACGGTCAATGCCCACATTTCCGGAAAACTCCGTATGAACTATATCTGGATAGTACCCGGAGATAAAGTTACCGTTGAAGTTTCCGTTTACGACCTTACCAAGGGCCGTATAACCTGGCGGACAAAATAAATACGCGAGATAAGAAAGGACCGGTGCAAAACAATGAAGGTCAAACCCAGCGTAAAAAAGATTTGCGAAAAGTGCAAGATCATAAAGAGAAAAGGTCACGTTATGGTCATTTGCGAAAACCCCAAGCATAAACAAAAACAAGGCTAAAGAGGTGAAAAAACAGAATGGCACGTATAGCAGGTGTTGATATTCCCAACGCAAAACGCGTTGAAATCGCTCTTACCTATATATATGGTATCGGCCGCAAGAGCTCCAACGATATCCTCGCGAAGACGGGCATCGATCCCGACAAGAGAGCCAAAGACCTCACCGAAGATGAAGTCGCGAAGCTCCGTGAAGAGATCGAAAACAACTATCACGTCGAGGGCGACCTCCACCGTGAAGTTTCGCTCAACATCAAGAGACTCGTAGAGATCAACTGTTATCGCGGTATCAGACACAGAAAAGGTCTGCCTGTCAGAGGACAGCGCACGAAGACCAACGCGAGAACCAGAAAAGGTCCCGCTAAGACTATCGCGAACAAGAAGAAGTAAAGGAGTTGAATTCTCAAGATGGCAAAGCAAGCATCAACCAAGAGAGTTGTCAGAAAACGCCGTGAGCGTAAGAATATTGAAAAGGGCGCCGCTCATATCCGCGCTACCTTCAATAATACCATCGTCACCATTTCCGACGTATTCGGAAACGCGGTTTCCTGGGCTTCCGCCGGAGAACTCGGCTTCAAAGGCTCCAAGAAATCCACTCCCTTCGCGGCTCAGATGGCAGCGGAGACCGCAGCTAAAGCGGCGATCGAACACGGCATGAAGACCGTAGAAGTCTACGTCAAAGGACCGGGTTCGGGCAGAGAATCGGCGATCCGTGCGCTCCAGGCCGTAGGACTTGAGATAACTCTTATCAAAGACGTTACTCCCATCCCGCACAACGGCTGCAGACCGCCCAAGCGTCGCAGAGTCTAATTTAAGGAGGAAAGACAAATGGCAAAGAATACGCAGCCTATCGTGAAGCGTTGCAGAGTCCTCGGTATTTCTCCCGCAGTTATGGGATATGCTGAGCACAGCAAGGCGTCTTCCAACAAACGCAATCCCGGAGCTCAGAAAATGAGATCCAAGAAGAGCGAATATGCTCTCCAGCTCAACGAAAAGCAGAAAGTAAAATTCATATACGGTGTTCTCGAGAAGCAGTTCAGAAGCTACTATGAGAGAGCGGAAAAGACCGAAGGCGTTACCGGCGAGATCATTCTTTCTCTGCTTGAAAGAAGACTCGACTCCGTCGTCTACCGTCTCGGATTTGCCTCTACCCGCAGAGACGCGCGTCAGCTCGTCAGCCACGGACATTTCACCGTAAACGGCAAGAAAGTCAATATTCCTTCGTTCATCGTCAAGCCCGGCATGGTCATCGGCGTCAAGGAATCCAGTAAGTCCAGCGAGAAGTTCAAAGCTCTCCTCGACAAAGAAGCGTTCCGTCCGATCCCGAAGTGGCTCGAGTACAACGCAGAGACTGCCGAAGGAAAAGTTATCGCTCTTCCCGCAAGAGACGACATCGACTTTGAAGTCAACGAGCAGCTTATCGTCGAGTTGTATTCCAAGTAATACACTGCCTCCGACTAAACGCCGGACCGACGTCCGGTCAACAGATGAAAAATACAGGAGGATTATTTAATGATCGAAATAGAAAAGCCTAACATCTCCACTATAAACCTTAGTGAAGACGGTTCCTGCGGTAAATTCATAATAGAGCCGCTGGAAAGAGGATACGGTACCACCTTGGGCAACAGCCTGCGCAGAGTGCTGCTCAGTTCTCTTCCGGGATACGCTGTCACCTCCATCAAGATAGACGGCGTTCTCCACGAGATCTCGACCATTCCGGGCGTTACCGAAGACGTTACCAATATCGTTCTGAACGTCAAGGGCATCACTGCAAAGCTCAACTCGCAGGGTCCCAAGATGGTCGTGATCGATATGATGGGTCCGTGTGAAGTCACCGCAGGCGACATCATTCAGGACGCAGACATCGAGATCCTCAACCCCGATCACCATATCGCGACTGTAAGCGAAAACAGCCGTTTCTACATGGAGCTGACCTTCGACCAGGGACGCGGATACGTTCCCCAGGAGAAGAACAAGCAGAACAACCCGCAGACGCTGGGCGTTATCTACACCGACTCCATCTACACGCCTGTTTACAAAGTAAGCTACACGGTCGAGAATACGCGTGTCGGGAATATTACCGACTACGACAAACTTACTCTTGAGGTATTGACTAACGGCACCATCACCGCCAAAGAAGCAATATCTCTCGGCGCCAAGATTCTCAACGAGCATCTCAATCTGTTTGTCGACCTCTCCGACGAGGCGATGAAAGCAGAGATTATGGTTGAGCGCGAAGAAACAGTAAGAGAAAAGATTCTTGAGATGACCATTGAGGAACTTGACTTGTCCGTGAGGTCCTTCAACTGCTTGAAGAGAGCCAACATAGACACAGTCCAGGATCTGATCAACCGTACCGAAGAGGATATGATAAAGGTCAGAAATCTCGGTAAGAAGTCGCTTGAAGAGGTAATTCTCAAACTCAAATCACTCGGACTCGAATTCAAAAAAGAGGAAGAGTAATCCAAAGAAAGGTAAAGAAGGAGGTCCCTTACAATGCCAGGAACCAGAAAACTCGGCAGACCTACTGCTCACAGAACGGCTATGTTAAGAGGAATGGTCACCTATCTCCTCGAGAACGGCTCGATCGAGACTACCGCCACCAGAGCGAAGGAAGTCCGCAGTCTGACCGAAAAAATGATCACGCTTGGTAAGAAAAACACTCTTGCGGCGAGAAGAGCGGCTCTGTCGTTCATCACCAAAGAAGACGTCGTCAAGAAGCTTTTCGATAAAATAGCTCCCGAATTTTCCGACCGCAACGGCGGTTACACCAACCTTTACAAACTCGGACCCCGCCGCGGAGACGGCGCGGAGATGGCTCTTATAAAGCTCATCGACAAAGAGGCTGAAAAGGAAGAAAAGAAGGAAGCTAAAAAAGCTCCCGCCGCTAAGAAACCCGCGGCGAAGACCGCTAAGAAGCCCGCCGCGAAAGCTGCGGAAAAGGCCGAGGAAGCAGCCGAAAAGGTTGAAGCCAAAGTCGAAGAGGCAAAGGAAGAAGCTAAAGAGGAAGTAAAGTCCGAAGCGACCGACGAGCCTAAGGCTGAATAAGTCAATACAAGCTGAGGGACTCGCGCTGATTTCGGTGTGAGTCCCTCGTTTTGTTGACTGAACAGTCTATTTTGAAAGGAGATCGTATTGTTATGTCTGAAAAAGTTGAAAAAGGCGGTATTTCCGTAGAAACAGAACATATTTTTCCGGTGATCAAGAAATGGCTGTACTCCGAAAAGGAGATCTTTTTGAGGGAGATCGTCAGCAACGCGTGCGACGCCCTTACTAAACTCACGCGTCTTTCGTCGCTCGGAGAGATCGGCGCGATAGACGAAAAACTCTGCGTGAAGGTCACGCTTGACAAAGAAAACAACACTCTGACGGTCAGCGATAACGGTATCGGTATGACCGACGAAGAGGTCAAAAAATATATTTGTCAGATCGCCCTTTCGGGCGCCGTTGACTTTATACAAAAATACGAAGGCGAATCCGACGAGGCGTCGAAGGACGGGATCATCGGACACTTCGGTCTGGGATTTTACTCCGCGTTCATGGTCAGCGACAGAGTCGATATAGAAACGAAGTCTTATACGGGCGGAAAACCGGTGTTCTGGACCTGCAGTGAAAGCGGTGAATACGAACTGCGTGAGGGCGATCGCGAGGAGCGCGGCACCGACGTTATAATGCATATTTCCGACGACGAGGTCGAGTTCCTTACGGAAACGAAGATCCGCGAAGTCCTTGAGAAATACTGCTCGTTCATGCCTTTTGAGATCTATCTCGAAAAAGCCGGAGAAGAAAAGAAAGAAGAGGGCAAAGAGGGCGAAAAGAAGGAAGAGCCGAAGCCGATCAACGACACGCATCCGCTCTGGCAGAAAAATCCTTCCGAATGCACAGAGGAAGAATACAAGGACTTTTATAAAAAAGTCTTCAACGATTATAAGGATCCGCTGTTCTACATCCATCTCAACGCGGATTATCCGCTTAATTTCAAGGGAATACTGTACTTCCCGGAGATCACGAGCGAATACGAGTCGCTTGAAGGTCAGGTCAAGCTGTACTACAACCAGGTCTTCGTCGCCGACAACGTGAAAGAGGTCATACCCGAGTACCTGCTGATGCTGAAGGGTGTGCTCGACTGTCCGGAACTCCCGCTCAACGTGTCGAGGAGCTATCTGCAGAGCAATTCCTACGTATCAAAGCTCTCCGCGCACATCGTCAAAAAGGTCGCCGACAAACTGAATTCGCTCTACACGAACGAAAGGGAAAAATATGAAAAACTCTGGCTCGACATCAAGACGTTCGTCGAATACGCGTCGCTGAGAGACAGAAAGTTTTACGACAGGATCAAGGACTCCGTTCTTCTTCCTCTGACCGACGGCAAGTTTGCGACGGTCGGCGAATACCTTGAAAAAGCGAAAGAAAAACACGAGAACACGGTCTATTACGCGACCGACAAAAAGACTCAGTCTCAGTATATCTCGCTGTTCACGTCGGAAGGTATCGACTGCGTACTGTTCGACAAAGTCATCGACGCGTCGTTCATCGGTCTGCTTGAAGACGACCGCAAGATAAAATTCGTGCGCGTCGACGCGGACATCGCCGAATCCCTCAAGGGCGACGGCGAAAAATACGAGAACGAGGACACGGTCAAGCTCTTCCGCGAGGTCAGCGGAAAAGAGAAACTGAACGTTAAGTTCGAGGCTCTGAAAAACAAAAAGCTGCCCGCGATACTCAACCTTTCCGAGCAATCGAGAAGGCTCGACGATATGATGAAGCTATACGCGATGGCGGGCAAGGGCGGCGCGGACGCGCCGTCATACACGGAAGAAACGCTGGTATTAAACTCCGAAAACGCGCTGATCCGCCGTCTTGAAACGCTGGACGACGACAAAAAGAAGGTCGCGGCAAAGCAGATATATATGCTTTCGCTCCTCTCGCTCCGTCAACTGACTCCGGACGAGATGCAGTCCTTCCTTTCCGACTCGTTCGACCTGCTCGAAAAAGAGCTTGACTAAATGGATCAGTTCGAGAAGAAGCTTGATATATGCCGAAAAAACGCGCTCGAATGCTCCGATCGGATGGAACGCGACTTTGAGTCGCGCGAGAGCCATATAGCGGATCTGTTTTCGGTCATCGGCGAGACGATCGACGGAAACGATCCGGACGCGATACGCGAGGAGTACGCCGCTCTTATGAAGTCCGGCGTACGCGCAGACGCGATATGCGTACCTCTCGGGCTTTCCGACGGAACGGCTTTTGCCTCACAATTCATCCTGCCGGAGATAAGAGACGCGTATTCCGTCCGGAGAGGCGGCGGGGACGTCG
Organism: uncultured Ruminococcus sp.; assembly: GCA_902785485.1. Classification (GTDB taxonomy): domain Bacteria; phylum Bacillota; class Clostridia; order Oscillospirales; family CAG-272; genus RUG13077. Next base: position 37,242 of record CACZZA010000002.1, read on the forward strand.
CCTACTGCAAGAACGCGTTGACGGACGACTCCTTTGCACGGTTTTCGAGATCCTTACGCGAGATCCGTCCGAAAAGGGCGTCGTCGTTCGAGGAAAGCTGTGAGATAGTCTATTCCGCTCGCGCGGACTTCTGCATCCTCCCGGTCGAGAATTCGAGAGACGGCCTGCTTTCCGGTTTTCGGCGTATGATAGACCGATACGAGCTGTACGTTTGCGGTTTGTGCCGTATCGAGGAAAACGAAGACGACACGGTAAAAGCGGCGCTGCTCTGCCGCGACCCCGCTTTCTTCCCGCCGAAAAACGACGACAGAACAAAAAGGCTCTGCACCGTCTCTGTCACTCTGCAGGAACACTGTACGCTTTCGCGTTTGCTGTCCGCGTCCGAAATGTTCGGTATGACGCTCGCGCGGGCGCACAGCGTCCCCGACGAAGATTATTATTCCGATCCCGGAAGATCGTATTTGTTGACTTTTGAGATCAAAAACGAACCGAAACCGTTTTTGAACTGGCTTGAACTTGAGGGACACGGCTGGAAACTTATGGGAGCATACAACTATTTTACGAAATAAAGAGGTTATTATGAGAGATCATCTGTCTGAATACGAATTCTGGTGCAAGTCGCGCCTTGACGACGCGGATACTTTGTCGAGTCTTGATGCTATGAAGGACGACCCGACGAAGATCAAGCAATTCTTTTCCGCTCCGCTTTCCTTCGGCACCGCAGGGTTACGCGGTATCATGGAGGCGGGAATAGGCGGAATGAACGTTTACACCGTCAGACAGGCGACGCAGGGGTTCGCGGATTATATCAAAGATCGCGGGATGGAAAAAATGGGGGTCGTCATAGCGCACGATTGCCGGAACAATTCCCGCAAATTTGCCGAGGCGTCGGCTGAGGTGATGGCGGGCAACGGGATAAAGACTTATCTGTTTGAATCGCTCCGCCCGACTCCTGTCCTGTCGTTTGCCGTGAGATACCTTTCCTGCGCCGCGGGAATAAATATCACGGCGTCTCACAATCCGTCGAAATACAACGGATACAAGGCGTATTTTTCCGACGGCGCTCAGCTCGGCGAGAAAGAGGCGTCCGAGGTCTCGGAGCGTATCCGCAGAACGGACGTTCTGACCGGAGCCAAACGCGTTCCGCTCGAAAAGGGGATAAAGGACGGGATCATTGTTATCATCGGACGCGACGTTGACGAAGCGTACCTCGGCGAAGTAATGAAACAGGCGGTCGACCCGACGCTCATACCGAGCGTGGCGGACGGACTGCGTATAGTCTATACTCCTCTGCACGGAGCGGGGCGTATAATGGTCCCCGAGATACTCCGCCGCGCGGGACTCAAACATCTTTATACCGTTGACAGCCAGATGGAGCCGAACGGCGATTTTCCGGGCACACCCAACCCCAATCCCGAGTTTGCCGAGGTCTTTACCGAGGGGATAAAAATAGCCGAAAAAGTCAAGAGCGACCTTATAGTGGCGACCGACCCCGATTCCGACAGAGTCGGAGTTATGGCGAGGGACAAAAACGGAGAATTCAAAACGATCACCGGCAATCAGATGGGCGCGCTCCTGCTCGATTATATCATAACGTCGTATAAAGAACGCGGGATACTTCCGAAGGACGCGTACGCGGTCAAGACGATAGTCACGACCTCCCTTGCCGCCAAGATCTGCCGGGATAACGGAGTCGAGATACACGACGTGCTGACGGGGTTCAAGTATATCGGTGAAGTCATCAAAAAGAGCGAGGAAAATGGAAGCGGAACATTTCTTCTCGGATACGAGGAAAGCTACGGTTACCTCAAAGGCACCTACGCGCGCGACAAGGACGCCGTCGTCGCGTCGCTCCTCATCTGTGAGATGGCGGCGTACTATATGCGCAAAAGTATGACGCTCTGCGACGCGCTCGAGCTTCTTTTCAAGCGTTACGGACGTTACGCCGAGGCGAGCGAAAGTATCTATATGGAAGGTGTCGACGGCAAAGAGCGGATGTCGAAGATGATGGACGCGCTCCGCGCTTCCCCCTTAAAGGAGATCTGCTCCCGCCGCGTCGCATATATCCGTGATTACTCTACGGGAAAGATAACGGATACTCTTACCGGAAAATCGAAACCGACAGAGCTTCCCGCGTCGAACGTGCTATATTACGAAACCGAGGACGGCAACGCGGTCGTCGTGCGTCCTTCCGGGACGGAGCCAAAGCTCAAGCTCTATTACCTCGTTCACTCGGACAGCGAAGAAGGAGCCCTGGGTCTTATTGCGGATATGAAAAAAGAAATGAAGGCATATTTTGCCTGAAAAAATACGATTGACATAACGTTTTTGTTGTGATATTATAGTATTTGAAGAATTATGTTCACAGGAGGAAACAACCATGATTTGCAGTAATTGCGGAAGTCAGGTACCGGAAGGCTCCAAGTTTTGTCCGGTCTGCGGCGCCAAAGCGGCGGAAACGCTGATGAACGAAGCCGGACAGACTGTTCAAAACGAAATGAGCGCTCAGACTCAACCGCTCGATCAGTATGCACAGCCTCAGCAGCAGTACGCACAACCTCAACAGCAGTATGCACAGCCTCAACAGCAGTATGCACAACCTCAGCAGCAGTACGCACAGCCTCAGCAGCAGTATGCTCAGCCTCAGCAGCAGTATGCTCAGCCTCAGCAGCAGTACGCTCAGCCTCAGCAGCAGTACGCACAGCCTCAGCAGTACGCTCAGGCTTACGCGCCTGCGGCGGTCGCGAAGAATGGACTCGGTACGGGAGTCAAGGTGCTCATAGCGGTCCTTTCCATCGTTGCCGTACTCGGTATCGTATTCGCGGTATTCTCATCTCAGATAATCAACTTTTTCAAGCAGATGACCATGTCTGACGCGGAGTATCTCCAGTCGAAGACGCTCGAGGCGACTTCAGACTTCACCGATCTCGCGGCGCTTTCATACGGGAAGGTCGCGTCAAACGAAGGCGCGGGAGCCGAGCTTACGTTCGATCTCGAACTCGGAGACGGTCTTCTCAATATGCTCAAACTCTCCGGAGCTGACTTCAGCTGGTTCAAGAGCGTGGGAGGAAACGTCAAAGCATCCGTGACTCGCGGCTCGGCCGGCGGCGAAATGTCTGTCAAGCTCAACGAAAACGAGCTTCTTTCCGCGACGCTCACCCTTGAAAACGGAAAAGTATATATTTCCGTTCCCGACCTGACCGATAAAGTCGCGGTCATCGACGTTGCCGCTCTGTCAAAAGCGATGAACGGCGGCAGTTCCGGCTCGCTCGATATGAGCGGAGTTACCGAAGTGCTGAAAAAGATCACAGAGGCTCTTCCCGATCCCGAAGAGACGGAAGAACTCATCGACAGGTACGTCAAGGTGGTCGTTGAAAGCATAGACAACGTTGAAAAAACGAGCGATACCTATACCGTAGATCAGATAAGCCAGAAGGCTTCTCTTTACACTGCGAAGATCACTTCCGTCGAGGCAAAGAAGATCGCGGAGAACGTTCTGAAAACTCTTCGTGACGACGCAGACGTCAAAAAGATCATCGAAGACCTCGCCGAAGCGACCGGCAGCAAAGACCTGACCTACGACAATTTCAAGGAAGAGATCTCAAACTCGCTCGATAAACTCGATTCCATCAAGTTTGAAGGCGCAGCATATTACAAAATGTGGGTCAATTCGTCCGGAGAAGTACTCGGGACCGAATTCAACGTGGATTCCGAAGAATTCAAGGCGCAGATCCGCGGAAGATCGGCGTTCGACGGAGACAAGTTCGCCTATGAAGAGATCGCCGTCGTAAACGGTCAGAACATCTTGCTCGTCGGCGGATCCGGAACAAAGTCGGGCGACAGGATCACCGGAAGCTTTTTGGTCAAGTTCAACGAAATTAACATGATGACCATTTCCTGCAAGGACTTTGAAGTCGAGTCGGGACATCTCAACGGACAAATGACCGTATCATTAGAAAAGGATTTCATCAAGGCTGTTGCGGAGAACGGCGGAAGCGGTTTTTCCGGCTTTGACTTTATGGCTTACGAAAGCGGCGGCAACGACCTTCTTGTCAATATGCTGTCCAACCTCAAGATCGTATGCGACTTCGAGTCTTCGACCGGACACTCGAAGACCGTTTTGAAGATCATGATGGGCGAAAGCGAATACCTCAAGGCGGTCGTTGAACTCAACCAGACCCCCGTCAGAAGCTTCTCGCTTCCTTCCGGAAATGAATTCGAAATTTCTTCCGAGAGGGATCTTGATAAATGGGCGAAGACGTTCGATCCTTCAAAGCTCATCGGCGCGCTCCAAAAAGCGGGCGTACCTCAGGAATTATTGAACGGTATAAACTGAAATAACACATAAAACAGCGTCAGCGTGGGGTAACGCTGACGCTGTTTTGTAAAAAAACGGGTTATTTATGCAAATACAGGTAAACGATATTCGTAAACAATACGGCAAAAAAACGGTGCTTGACGGCATATCGTTCGAGGTGACGGACGGCAAGATCGTCGGTATCCTCGGCGTAAACGGGTCGGGAAAGTCGACCCTTTTCTCCATTCTCGCGGGAGTGATCGGCAGAGACGGCGGCAGTTTTGTATGCGACGGGATCGATCTGTTCAAAAACGAAGCGGCGCGCAGCGCGCTTATCGGATACGTTCCGCAGGGAACTCCTCTGATCGAAGAGCTTTCTTCGCGCGATAATCTCCTGTTATGGTACGGAAAAGCCGAGATGAAGCGCGAACTCGATTCGGGCGTTCTCGGTATGCTCGGGATCGACGCTTTTTTGGATAAGCGCGTCGGAGAGCTGTCCGGCGGAATGAAAAAACGTCTTTCAATAGGCTGCTGTGTCGCCAACAAACCGAAGATACTATTGCTCGACGAGCCTTCTTCGGCTCTCGATCTTGTCTGCAAGGAACGCATATCGAATTATCTCCGCGCCTTTCGCGACGACGGAGGTATCATCCTGATAGCAACGCACGACGTACAGGAAATAGGTCTGTGCGACGGGATAAAACTCATCAAAAACGGGAAGATGACCGACGTCGGATACGACGGCAACGTCCACCGTCTCGTGGGGTTGCTCGGATGAAGAAAAAGTATCTTTCGCTCCGCTTCAAAAAAGCGATGAAGGTCTATCCGACCGTACTTGCGATCTCGCTCGCGCTCCTGATCGTGATCGGCGTTTTTACGTTTTTTACTGTTCGCAGTCTGTACGACGAGAACAACGATCACCGCGTCAGGATAGGGCTCTGCGGGAGCATCGGCGGGACTTATCTGAATATCGGAGTCGAGGCGATAAAATCGTTCGACTCTCTCAATTTGTCCATGGAACTCGTTGAAATGACCCTTGAGGAGGCGGACAGGAGCCTGCGAAGCGGCGATATTTACGGTTACGTCATCGTTCCCGAGGGGTTTGTGAACGGGATCGTAAATTACGAGAACGTTCCTCTTCACTACGTTATGAACAGCGATAACGACGCTTTCAGCTCGCTCGTCATCATGGACGTAGCGAGGACCGTGGCGTCGCTCGTCACGACGTCGCAGTACGCCGTTTACAGTATGGAAAGTCTCGCTCGGGAAAATCACGTCTCGTACGTCGGCGAGAACGGCGAACAGCTCAATCTGAAATTCATTGACCTTATTTTAGCGCGTGACGATACGTTTTCAAATACCAGGCTCGACGTCGAGGAAAACAACTCGATTTTCGGATATTACATTTGTTCCGGAATTCTGCTCGCTCTTTTGCTCTGGGGCATTTCCTGCTCGGCGCTGCTTACGAAACGCGACCCCTCTCTCGACAGACTGCTCGCTTCAAAAGGAGTCGGTCCTTTTTCTCAGGTGACACGCGAGTTTTTTGTGTTTTTCGCGCTTACTTTCGTCACGTTTTTCGCCCCCTGCGCGATCCTCGGCGCGTGCCTGAAAGCGGCTGATCTTCCGATCCCCGAGATCTCATCCGGACCGTATTACGGAGGGATAATGTTCGCGATAAAGGCGATCCCGGCGCTTCTCGCCGTTTGCGCGATACATTTTCTTATTTACGAGGTCTTCAAAAAAGGCGTCGGAGTAATACTGATACAGTTTTTCATCACTGTCATCGCCGGGTATATCTCCGGGTGCTTTTATCACGTCAACTTTTTTCCGGACTCGGTACGCAATATCGCGTCGCAGCTCCCGTGGGGCAGAAGCCTGACCCTGCTGAAAGCGTCGGTCCGGGGAGAGACGGACGTTCTTTCCTCTGCAATACTTCTCGTGTTCGCCGCGCTTGCCGTCGGGCTCTCCGTCTTTCTGCGTAAAAGGGAGGTGAGCGCGTGACCAACCGTAAACTGACCTTTATTCGTATGTCGTTCAAGAGTCTCGTCCGGAAAAGATCGTTCTGGCTCTGTATCGCCCTGATTCCTCTGTTCGTCCTGTTCGTTTCCGTGACGTCGAAGGATGACTCGGGAGTTCTGAAGATCGGAGTCCTGTATGAAGACTCCGACCCCGCGGGAAAGGAGATAGCAGAATCCCTGATCAACGACGACCATCTTATCTACTTCTTCCGCGCGGAAGATGAAGAAAGCTCGATACACGACATAGTGCGCGGGCGTCTCGACGCTCTGTGGATATTCGAGGGCGACACCGAAAGCAGGATGCGCGAGTATTTTACCGGGAAATCAAAAGACCCGTTCGTCCGCGTTTTTGAACGCGAGGGAAGCATCACGCTGTTCATGAGTCACGAGTTTCTGTACGGCGCGATGTACCCGAAGATCGCCTACATAATTTACGAGGACTTCGTGGAAAGAAACCTCGTTCCGAAGGCGGAGATCACCGAAGAACAGATCAAAGAAGCGTACGCAAAGCACGCCGATACCGGTAGTATCGTGGTTTTCGATACGATCGAAGGCGGAAAAGCCGAGCAAAAGACCGACTATCTGACTCTTCCTTTGCGCGGTCTGCTTTCGCTTACGGTACTGCTCTGTGCCCTTGCGGGAGCGCTGTATTACAGACACGACCTCGAGACCGGCAAATATAACTGCATAAGCGCGAAAAAACGTCTGTTTCCCGCTTACGCGACGGTGTTCCCGGCGGCGTTCATCTGCGGAGCCGCGGTCTACGTAACTCTCGTTGTGTCGTCGCAGGTCGAGTCCGCGGCGTGGGAAGCGCTGGCAATGGCGCTGTATATCTGGGCGGTGACGTCTGTCGGCGTGCTGTTCGGACTTGTCATACCTTCGGTAAAGGCACTCGGCGCCGTCGTGCCGATGTATATGCTCACCTGTACGCTGCTCTCGCCTATCTTTTACAACCTGCCGATGTTGACGCCGATAATGCGTTTTCTTCCGAATTACCACTATCTCGCGTCGTCGTATAATAAGGAACTGTTAATGTCTCTCGGAATATTTGCTGCTGTGATAACGGTCCTTACTTTCGTTGCCGATAAAATCCGGGCGAGGCTCGCCTGAAAGAGAAAGGACCTTTTTCTATGTGGAACGTTATTTTACTCGTTCTTTCCGCTATGACTCTCGCGGGAATAATCTATCTCACGACACGTGTGCGAAAATTCACGCCGTTCGTCCGTCTTGCCGAAAAGCACAAGGCGCTCTCCGTCCTGCTCGCTCTGGCGTGCGTTCTGACGGTCGGTTTTTTCGCGTTCATCAACCTGTATTCGGTAGTTATCGTCTTTTTGCATCTCGTGATATTCTGGGCGCTGTTCGATCTCGGTTTCCTCATCGGGCGTAAGATAGCCAAAAAAGAACGCAAACGTTATATCGAGGGCGTGTGCGCGATCCTCTTTACCGCCGTTTACCTTTCGGTCGGCTGGTATAACGCGCACCGCGTCGTCGAAACGGGCTTTTCGGTCAAGTTTTCAAAGGTCGGCTCTCCTCTGCGTATAGTCGAAGTCGCCGATTCTCATCTCGGGATCACGCTTGACGGACGGGAGTTCGCCGAACAGATGGAAAGGGTAAACGGTACGGATCCCGACGTCGTCGTCATTGTGGGTGACTTTGTGGACGACGACAGCGAGAAGAAAGATATGCTCCTCGCGTGCGAGGCGCTCGGAAAACTGAAAACGAAGTACGGAGTATATTTCGTTTACGGCAATCACGACGACGGATATTTCTCGTATCGGGATTTCAGCTCGAAAGAGCTGCGGGAGGCTTTGACGTCCAACGGAGTCGTCATCCTGGAAGACTCGTCTGTCGAGATAACCGACGGGGTCGTCCTTGTCGGACGGCTCGACCGTACGTTTGCTAAGCGTCTCGACGCTCCGTCTCTTACAAAAGACCTCGACAAAGACAAGTATATAGTTATGCTCGACCATCAGCCGAACGATTACGACGCTGAAGAAAAATCGGGCGCTGACCTCGTTCTGTCGGGGCATACACACGGCGGGCATATTTTCCCCGCGGGAGAGATAGGGCTGCTCATAGGAGCGAACGACCGCGTGTACGGAAGCGAGACGCGCGGAGGGACGACGTTCTTCGTCACGAGCGGCATTTCGGGATGGGGGATACCCTTCAAGACCTTCTGCAAGTCCGAATACGTCGTGATCGACGTTCTTCCCGAATAATGAATATTCATACAAACAGTGAATATTTTTTCAATTTGCCTATTGACAAATAAAAAAACCTGTGTTAAAATGTGCTAAACCGATGAGGAAGAGTAAGTAAGTTTCGCAACCGCTTTACAGAGAGCCGCGGACGGTGTGATCGCGGCAGGCAGGACGGAGCCGAATGGACTTCCGAGGGCGAACGGAAAAGCGGATGACGCTTAGTATGCGAGCCGGAGCGACTCACCGTAAAAGGAGTCAGCGTATGAAACGTACGCGTGAGCGGGCGTCTTTAAGGCGTCAAGCAGGGTGGCACCGCAGGATATTATCCTGTCCTTGCAAAAAAGCAGGGACAGGCTTTTTTTGTCCCAAATACAGAAAGGAGACATACTGATATGTCAAAAGAAAACATCCCTTACAAGATCTATCTCGAAGAAAGCGAGATGCCGACGTCTTGGTATAATCTCCGCGCGGACATGAAGAACAAACCCGCGCCGCTCCTCAATCCGGCGACCCATCAGCCGATGAAAGCCGAGGAACTCGAAGGCGTGTTCTGCAAGGAACTCGTGGCGCAGGAACTCAACAACACCGACGCTTTTATCCCGATCCCGCAGGAGATACGCGACTTTTACAAGATGTACCGTCCGTCGCCCTTGGTCAGAGCTTACTGCCTCGAAAAGAAGCTCGGCACACCCGCGAAGATCTACTACAAATTCGAGGGAAACAACACGAGCGGAAGCCATAAGCTCAATTCCGCCATCGCCCAGGCGTACTACGCAAAGAAGCAGGGACTCAAGGGCGTGACCACCGAGACCGGAGCGGGTCAGTGGGGCACGGCGCTCTCGATGGCGTGCAGTTATTTCGATCTTGACTGCAAGGTGTTCATGGTCAAGGTCTCGTACGAACAAAAGCCGTTCCGCCGCGAAGTGATGCGCACCTACGGCGCGTCGGTCACTCCGTCGCCGTCGATGGAGACCAATATCGGACGCAAGATCAACGCAGAGCATCCCGGCACGACGGGAAGCCTCGGCTGCGCGATCTCCGAGGCGGTCGAGGTCGCCGTATCGTCGGAAGGCTACCGCTACGTTCTCGGAAGCGTACTCAATCAGGTGCTGCTGCATCAGTCGGTCATCGGACTCGAAACGAAAGCGGCGCTCGATAAATACGGCGTCAAACCCGATATGATCATCGGCTGCGCAGGCGGCGGAAGCAACCTCGGCGGACTTATCGCTCCGTTTATGGG
>CACZZA010000003.1 GCA_902785485.1 uncultured Ruminococcus sp.
TTGGCACGAACTCCTTTAAGGCAAACTTCACCCCCACCGATACAAACAACTACAACACCGTTTCGGACGTAAACGTGTCTGTTACGGTCGGTAAAGTAAATCCGACCTATACCGTACCGACAGGACTCACCGCCACCTACGGACAGACCCTTGCGAACGTTACCCTTCCCACGGGCTGGGCTTGGGCAGACAGTACGCAGAGCGTTGGAAATGTCGGCACAAACACCTTTAAAGCGAACTTCACCCCTGCCGATACGGCAAACTACAACACCGTTTCGGGCGTCGACGTAAACGTCACCGTCGGTAAAGCGGCGGGTAAAGACGCAGTCATCAGCACCGATACCATGACTTATAACGCCGATTCGATCTATATTGAGGGCGTTGAGGGACAGGAATACGTCATCGTTCCCAAGGGGACGGCTGTTACCGACGCGGATTGGAACACCTCCGTCAAGCCCGATCCCGAAAGAGACAACTGGGTATTCTTCGAGGAGCTGAAAGAAGCAACGGAATATGAGATCTACACCCGCACGGCGGAGACCGAGACGGCTTTCGCGAGCGATGCGGTGAAAGCAAACGTATATACCACGCTTTCCTCCATCGGTTATGATTACGACAGCACCCTTGTGGGCGCTTCGATCACAGTAGAACCGGACTCCAACGTGGAAGGCCTGACCTACAAGTGGTATCAGGATGAGGTCACCGAAGACGACGAGGGCGCTATCCATCACAACTTGACCGAGATCCCCGGAGCGACCGGAAGCGCCTACACCTTCCGCGAGGAAGACGCGGGCAAACACATTGCAGTCAAGATCTTCGCCGGCGATTCCGAGGTTGGCGACGTTGCGACAGACACACCCGTTGCTCTTACCGCAAAGGTGATCTTTGACAGCAAGGGCGGCAGCGACGTTGAAACGCTGACCGACGCCGCGTATCGGTCCAAAATCAAAGCGCCTGCCGATCCTACCCGCGAGGGCTTTGCCTTTGACGGTTGGTATTGGGACGAGGAGTTTGAAACCCCGTTTGATTTTGAAAAAGACGTTATCACGTGGACCGAGACCACCCTTTACGCCAAGTGGACGCCCAACGGCTACAAGATCGTCTCCGTGATCGGTCTGTCCGGAGCAACCGGCAGAGACTGGACGAAGGGCACCAAAGACGGCGTTACCATTACCTCGGCGCTGCCCGCTGAAGACGACAGCTTCGACCGCTTTACGGGCGTAAAGCTCGACGGCAAGGACCTTGTCAGAGACGTAGACTACACCGTGAAAAAAGGCAGTACCGTTGTTACTCTGAAGCCGGAAACGCTTGAGAAACTGTCCGTCGGTGAGCACACCGTTACCGTTCTCTTCAACAACGGAGAGGTCTCCACCTCGTTCAACGTCGTGGCTGCGATAAGCGAAAGCGCGCACGTGCCGCAGACCGGCGACAACAGCCATTTGGGTCTCTGGATCGCGCTGATGACGCTCTCTATGCTCGGTATTGGGGCAAGCCTCATTTTCGGCAAAAAGAAAAGAGTATATTACAGATAACAAAAACGCAATATAACGCAAATCGCGGCGAAGCAGAAATGCTCCGCCGCGATTTTTCTCTCTGTATAAATGTACAAATATCATCATTTTTCGGGAAGGTAAAAAAAGTATGTCGTCCCGGATGTTGACTTATCGGCGAATCGGTGGTACAATTATCATGATGAAAAATATGGCAATTGAGGCTCCGGCGCAATAAACGCGCGATCTTTTCTCAATTACAGGAAAAAACGGTATTTTTTTCGGGTTACCTCGGAGAAGCGTCCCGTGTATAATGATAAATAGAGAAATCATTTTACAGCGGGTGAAAAAATGGACCTTATCATCATTTCCGGGGATAAAGTTAAGATCACGCTCAACAAGTCGGACGTCGCGCTTTGCGGGATCGATCCCGGTGTTTTGTCGGGAAGACGGAGCGTCCGACGCCAGACCGTGAACAGGATACTCAAATTCGCGAAGGCGGACTTCATTTCAAAAGGCGGAAAAAGCCTGAAAGTCGAGTGCTTTCCGGGGCGCGACGGAGGCTGTGAGCTGTTCGTCTCGCGGCTCGAACGGGAAGAGCGCGAAGTATTCGTGTTTGCCGATTGCGACGCGTTTCTGTCGTACGTTCAGAATTCGGAGAGCAAGGCGGTCCCGCGCGGAGGAAGAGCGTACATATACAAAAACGCGTATTATCTCGACCTTCCCGCTCAAAACGAATGTGAGACCGGACTGCTGTGCGAATTCGCAAAAAAAGCGAAGGACGGGTGTTCTCTCTTTCTCGAGGAATACGGCGAACCGCTCGGCAATGACGGATCGGACGAAAAAAAGCTCCGCGCCCGAAAGACGGCGGATACATAAATAATCAAACGAAAACGGGAATAAAGAAAGATGGAAAACGAAAAGAACTGGCAGGAACTGCGAACTGAATGCGCGTCCTGTGAAAAATGCGGACTCTGCAAGACGCGTACCAACGTCGTTTTCGGAGACGGGAACGAAAATTCAAAAATAATGTTCGTCGGCGAAGCGCCCGGTGAAAAAGAGGACCTTTCGGGCGTGCCGTTCGTCGGAGCGGCGGGCAAACTGCTCGACAAGTATCTCGAATCGATCGATCTTGAACGGAAGGACATCTACATCACGAACATACTTAAATGCCGTCCTCCGCAGAACCGCGATCCTCTCCCCGAGGAGCAGGACGCCTGTATCGGCTACCTGCGCGAGCAGTTCAAGCTGATGAGGCCGAAAGTCGTCGTCTGCCTCGGGAGGATCTCCGCGATGAGGCTTATAAAGCCTGATTTCCGCATCACCGCGGAACACGGAAAATTCTTTGAAAAAGGCGGAGTCACGTTCTGCGCGGTCTACCATCCGGCGGCTCTGCTCCGCGATCCGAGAAAAAAAGAAGATATGTATATCGATATGCGGAACATCAAAAAATTCTGCGACGGGACTTTGGAGAAATAAATGGACATACAGGCGCTTATAAACACCGTCGTCGGAATGTTCCTCGTTATGGCGACGGGTTACGGAGCAAAAAAGCTCAGAATGTTCGGCGAGGATTTTACAAAACAGCTTTCCACCCTTATTTTACATATCGCTCAGCCGTGTATGATCATCGACGCGATGCTGAAACTGACGTACAGTCCGGAAAACGGCAAAGCGGTGCTGACGGTCCTCGGGATCGGCGTTTTTATGCACATTTTCGCCGCGGCGTTCGCTTTTCTGACCATGAAAGTCGTACGTCACGCCGAGAGGCGCAAGATCTCGGAATACTGCCTTATATTCACGAACGCCATGTTCTTCGGACAGCCGATCATCCGTTCGCTTTTCGGAGACAGGGGCGATCTGTGGCTTCCCTTCTACGTCGTGACGTTCAATATCTTTATATGGACGTACGGACTCGTCCTGCTCGGGCGCGGGCGCGACGACATCAAGCTCAAACCCCTCAACATAGTGCTGAATTACGGCACCGTCCCGGTCCTGATCGGAGCGATCCTGTTCTTCACGGGACTCGGAAGCTATATCCCGGCGGGCGTGCTGAAAGGCGTTTCGTTCTTAGGAGGACTATGTACGCCGATCTCGCTGTTTATAATGGGGGCGCTGATCGCCTCTGTGCCGCTTAGAAAACTGTTCTCTGACCTTAACGTCTACCTCGTCTGCGCGGTCAAACTGCTGATATTCCCCGTTATGATATATCCGCTCATGCGGTACGTATTCGGACTCGACGCCGACTTTTCTCTCTTTGCGGCGGTGATCTCCGGACTCCCCACCGCGGCGAACGCGCCGATGTTTGCGGAGCTGTACGGGATCGAACCCGACTTTGCCGCTCACACTGTCGGGATGATGACGGCGCTCTCGACCTTCACTATCCCGCTCGTCGTTTACGTTTTAGGATTTTTCTGATACCGGAGAAATAATATGAAACCACTGAAAAAAATAACGGCGCTTTTTCTTGCGCTGACGCTTTCTTTCTGTCTCTCATCGTGCTTTATAGTTATCAACGATCCCGACGAGACCAATCCTGCCGCCCCCGAAGAAACGTCGTCCCCGTTTCTTCCGATAGAGACCGTCGAACACCGCGACGTCGTCGGGGAAACGCTCGATCCCGCCGTCGCGGAAGTGAGAAAAACGCTGTCCTCCATCTCCTCCGGGGAACACGAGTCTCTCCCGATCACCGTCACCTGCGTCACCGGAGCAAAATTATTCGCTCCCGGAGAAGACAACAGTACGTTCTCACGCGCGGTCGACACGAGAAACAAGCTCCTCAAGGAGTATGCGGGGACCGATATTATCGTACAGGAGCGCACTTATGAAGAGATGCTCTCCGAGGCGAGAACGGCTAAGAACGCGGGGCAATACTACACCGACGTCGTTTGTATCCCTTTGAACGAGCTGGGGTCTTTGCTCGGTCAAAGAATGCTGATGAACCTCAAAACGCTCTACGATACCGACTTTGACAAAGATTGGTTCGACGTATATTCCACCGATCAGCTTGCCGCAGGCAGTTTTTCGTACGGTATCGTCGGAGACGCGATCCTTCCGTACGACAGCGTCTACTGCGTCTACTTCAACAAGGATATGACCGCGCTTTACCCCGACCTTTACGATATTGTCGACAGAGGCGAGTGGACGTTCGACAAAATGTATGAGTATATCCGGGAAGTCGTCTCTCGCGAAGAGGGCGTCTTCGGTCTCGGGTACGGGACGGACAACACCGTTTTCTCCAACATCTGTTTCAACGCGACGGGACTCGGTTACGTTACGACTTCGTTCGGCAACACTCCCGTACTCAACGATGACTCCGACAAAGTCGACGAGTTCGTCGGTCTTATCAAAAAACTGCTCGTTACCGAGGACTCGACGCATATTCAGGGCACCGCGGAAGAAGCCAGGCAGGCGTTCCTCGACGGGAAACTCCTGTTCTATATAGACAAGCTCTCGGAATCGGAAGATCTGACCAATAATTTCGGCATCCTCCCCGTTCCGAAATATTTTGCAGACGGAGACTATACCACCTACGTCGACGAATTCGCCCCCGTCATCGTCGTTCTCAACTCGAACAACACGCTCGAACGCACCGGAGAATTTCTTCAGTTCGTCAACGCGTCGACCGGAAAGCTCCTGCGCGACGGGTACGTCCGCGACGCTGTGGACAACGTCGTTCGCGATATTCGCAGCGCCGATATGATCGAGATCATCCTCGATAATACGCGCTATGAGTTTCCCACCGTTTTCGGCGTCCGCTATCCCGCGGTCGCAAACGCCACTTACAACGCCGTATCCCAAGCGATATTCGGAAACGCGGATTATTCGACCATACGTTCCCGCGCCGCGGCTAACTTCAACGCCGAAATGAGAAGAAGCTTTTCTTAATAAAAAGATTTGAAAACGGTCCTAACGCAAAAAACGCGCTCTTCAAACGAAGAACGCGTTTTGTTTTTTATCTCATCAACCGAGTTTCGTGTAGTTGACTTTGATGCCGGGGCCCATAGTCGACGCGATGACGCAACTCTTGATGTACTGACCTTTTGCAGCCGCGGGACGCGCTTTGATGACCGCTCCTACGAGAGCGTCAAAGTTTTCCTGGAGCTTTTCGGGTCCGAACGAAGCCTTGCCGATCGGGCAGTGGATGATGTTGGTCTTGTCGAGACGGTACTCGATCTTACCGGCTTTTGCTTCCTTGACGGCTTTTGCAACGTCGGGAGAGACGGTGCCCGCCTTCGGGTTAGGCATAAGTCCTTTAGGACCGAGGATCTTACCGAGACGTCCGACGACTCCCATCATATCGGGAGAAGCGATGACGACGTCGAAGTCGAACCAGTTCTCTTTCTGGATCTTCTCAACGTATTCTTCCGCGCCTGCGTAGTCCGCGCCCGCGTCAAGAGCCGCCTGGACCTTGTCGCCCTTGGTGAATACGAGGACTTTGACGGTCTTGCCGGTCCCGTTGGGGAGGACGATGGCGCCTCTGACCTGCTGATCAGCGTGACGGGAGTCAACGCCGAGTCGCATATGAAGCTCGATGGTCTCGTCGAATTTTGCTTTCGCGGTCTGGCATACGAGGGAAATAGCCTCGTTTGCGTCATAGAGTTTTGCTTTGTCGAGCAGCTTTACGCTGTCGCTGTATTTCTTACCCATTTTCATTGTTCAGCCCTCCTTATTCCTCTACGGTGATGCCCATGCTGCGGGCAGTACCGGCGACCATGCTCATAGCAGCTTCGAGAGAAGCGGCGTTAAGGTCGGGCATTTTGGTTTCCGCGATCTGCTTTACCTGCTCCTTGGTGAGTTTGGCGACCTTCACTTTGTTGGGAGTGCCGGAAGCGGTCTCGATGCCGCAAGCCTTCTTGATAAGGACTGCTGCGGGAGGAGTCTTGGTAACGAAGCTGAACGTACGGTCGGCGTAGACCGTGATGATAACGGGGATGATGAGTCCGATGTCGTTTTTGGTGCGCTCGTTGAACTCTTTGGTGAAGTTCGGGATGCTTACACCGTACTGACCGAGAGCCGGACCGATCGGCGGCTGGGGAGTCGCTTTGCCGGCGGGGATCTGAAGTTTGATATAACCCTGAATTTTCTTTGCCATTTTGATACACCTCCGAATGTGGTTCATAATACGGGAGAATCAAAAGTAAAAATTTTCTCCCTCCCACGGTATCGCGCAATGACAGCGCGAAAAGCAAAGGATATGTTTTTCTGTTAGACCTCTAACAGTTCGACGCTGGTCGAATCGAGCTCGACGGGCGTCAGTCTTCCGAAGAAGTTTGCCATGACCTTGATCTTTTTCTTGTCCTCGGAGATCTCTTCGACCTTGCCGATGAATCCGCTCATGGTACCCTCTATTATCTTGACGTTGTCGCCTACGCCGTAAGAGAGTGTGACCGAAGGAGTTTCGATGCCGATATTGGCGACCTCCTCGTCGGTAAGCGGGATGGGCTTGGATCCGGGTCCGACGAAACCGGTGACGCCGGTAATGTTGCGGACCACGTGCCAGCTCTCGTCCGACATGATCATTTTGACCAGAACGTAGCACGGGAACAGCTTGCTCTCGTATTCCTTGGCGTTCTCGCCCTCGCCCTCGGTGACTGTTTCGACCGGGATGCGGGCGTCGAAGATAAGGTGCTGGAGACCGCGGTTCTCGACTATTTTTTCAAGATTGGTCTTGACTTTGTTTTCGTAACCGGAGTACGTGTGTACTACGTACCAACACGGCTGACGGCTGATATCGTTAAGGTCGCTCATGTCAGATCAGCCTGCCGAGTCCCAGGATAGCCTGATTGAACACGTAGTCGAGTCCGCCGATGACGGCGCCTACGACGACGATGCAGGCAAGCGCGAGTCCGGTGAAGCGGAGCGTCTGCTCCGGCGAGCACCATACGATCTTTTTGATCTCGCTCTTGTAATCCCTGAAGAACTTTTTGATTCGTTCGGTCAGTTTGACCTTTTCTTTTTTCGGAGCAGTTTTCGCCTTAACCTTGGATTCTTCGACTTTCACGTCTTTGTTTTCAAGATCCGCCATATACTGCCTCCTTACTTGGTTTCTCTATGAAGAGTGTGCTTACGGCAGAACCGGCAGTACTTTTTCATCTCAAGTCTGTCGGGATCATTCTTTTTGTTCTTCATAGTGTCGTAATTTCTCTGCTTGCATTCGGTGCAAGCGAGCGTGATCCTAACTCTGTTTCCCTGAGCCATTCAGAGACACCTCCCGATAACCAAAGACTTTGCGTCTTTGCTAAAATTTTATCTCCCTCGATGCGAAAAGGCAGCGACAAAAAAACCTCTCCGCAGAGGTAAAACAAATTATATCATACCGTTTTGAGTTTGTCAAGCAGAATTTTTCATATTTTTATATATACCTGTTTTTCACACGCGGTTTTTCCGAAACGGAGGAAACTCCGACAAAAAACTCGTCGAAATATCTCATATCCTCGTTTTTTGAGATTGACATTCCGAGCATCTTAATATATAATAATATAAATAAAATGGAGTAGTATGCTTATGCCGGAAAAAAACAGTATATATAAAGTCGAGATCGCCGACGTCAACCGCCTCGGTTACGGCGTCAGCCGGATCGACGGGATGGCGGTCTTCGTCGCGGGCGGCGTAACGGGGGAACTGTGCGACGTCCGTATCATCAAGGTCGCCAAAAGCTACGGCGTCGGCAGGATAGAAAAGCTGTACGTTCCCTCCCCTCTGCGCGCGGAGCAGACCTGCCCCGTTTACAAACAATGCGGCGGGTGCGTTTTCAGGCATATCGACCGCAAGTATGAACTTGAGCTTAAACGCTCGTTCGTTATGACCGAGTTCAAAAAGGTCGGACTGTCGCCCGAAGTTATGCCCGTCTCGACCGACGGACGGACCGAACGCTACCGCAACAAGGCTCAGTTCCCGGTCGACTCGTCCCTGCGAGCCGGGTTTTACAAAGAACGCACGCACGAGATCTGCGAGGCGGACGACTGCCTCCTCCAGCCGAAGGCGTTTTCGGAGATAAAGGACAAGGTCCTCGCCTTCGCGCGTGAGAACGGGATCTCCGGCTACGACGAAAAGACCGGAAACGGGATCCTTCGACATATCAATCTGCGCGCGTCGAAGGACGAACGCGAGATCGCGCTGACTCTCGTCATAAACGCCGACGACCTGCCGAAACGCGACCTGCTCGTCGAAAAATTGAAGACCGACCCGCGGATAAAGAGCGTCAGCCTCAATATAAATAAAGAAAACACAAACGTCATCACCGGACGGAAATACGTCCCCCTCTTCGGGAAAGACTCAATTACCGACACTCTGCTCGGGTGCGGGTTCGAGATCTCGCAAGCCTCGTTCTATCAGACCAACCGCGGCGTGACCGAGCTTCTCTATTCAAAGGTTCATTCCCTCGTGCGCGAGTGCGAAGGACACGCCGTCGCCGACCTCTACTGCGGGATCGGCACCATAGGCATCACGCTCGCAAAGGCGCTGCCCGATATTTCCCTTTACGGAGTCGAGATAGTCCCCGAGGCTGTCGAAAACGCCAAACGCAACGCCCTTCGCAACGGGCTGAAAAACGCGTCGTTTCTCTGCGCCGACTCCGCGGACGCCGATCTCGAAGTCCTAAAAAAATGCGACACCGTGATCGTCGATCCCCCGCGGTCCGGGATCTCGCGCAACGTCGCCGATAAGCTCGTTTCGAGCGGGGCAAAAAATATCGTGTACGTCTCCTGCGCTCCCGACACCCTCGCCCGCGACGTACGTTATCTGTGCGACAACGGCTTTTCCGCCGACAAAGCGTTTCCGTTCGATATGTTCCCGAGAACGGGTCATGTGGAGACGGTATGTTTATTGACGAGGAAAAAAGGTCAACCGCATTTCCCGCCTGAAAACGAACAGGACGAAACGGTAGATCAATGTCACACATTCGGCGACCGCGTTCATTGAGGTAAAAATATGAACCTTATTTTGATAAAAGCAGAGGAAAAATACAGAAGACAGATCACGGAGATGATGGACGAATGGACGGCGACCGGGGAGAATATCGTCCCCTACGCCATCCGAAAGACGGACTGTCACGATTTTGAAAAATATCTTGCGTCGCTCGAAGTCAAGGAGCCCGCGGACGGGCTCGTGCCCGATTCGACCTATTTTGCTCTTGACAAGGACAGAGATACCATCGTCGGAGCGGTAAACATAAGACATCGTCTGAACGAGCGTCTATTGCTGAACGGCGGGCATATAGGCGACGGGATCAGACCGAGCGAAAGAAGAAAGGGCTACGCGACAAAAATGATCGCGCTGGCTCTGGAAAAATGCAGAGAACTGAATATACGCAAGGTGCTTATGGTCTGCGACAAAGACAATATCGCTTCTGCCAAAAGCATAATCAAAAACGGCGGCGTTCTTGAGAACGAGATCGTCGTCGACGGAGTTACCGAACAAAGATACTGGATCGATACAGATAAATGAACGACGCGCCGTCGGCATCCCATTAAACATAACAGACAAAAAATCGCGCGAACGCGAAAAAAAGAAAGGAAAACACCTTGGAAAAGACTTCAGACAAAACTAAACCGGCAAACAGACCATATAAGATAACAATAGCCGTATTATCGGTCATCCTGGCAGCGATACTCGCATTACAGCTGTTTTACGTAAACGGGACGTTCGCGGGCAAGACTGAAAACGATCCGGACAAGAAGGAAAATACGCCGGACAAGACTTCAAGCGGCTTTTCCCTGTCGCACGAGGGTTATGAATTGGAACAGGTCGTTATCCTGAGCAGACACAACATACGTTCCCCGCTCAGCGGCGGCGACTCCCTTCTCGGAACGATAACTCCGAACGAGTGGTTCAGCTGGTCGTCTTCTCCGAGCGAGCTTTCTCTGCGCGGCGGAGCGCTTGAAACGCTTATGGGACAGTATTTCAGAAAATGGCTCGAAGCGGAAAAACTCTTCCCGGAAAACTATCGGCCTGAAGGCGAGGAAGTGCGGATCTATTCCAACTCAAAACAGCGCACCATCGCGACGGCAAAATATTTTTCGGCGGGACTGCTCCCCGCTTCTAACACGGAAGTCGAATACCATATGGAGTTCGACAAAATGGATCCCGTGTTCACCCCGCAATTCACCTATATTTCTGATAAGTACGTAAAAGACGCCGAAGCGCAGATAAAGAAACTGTTTTCCGAAAAGATCGCCGGACTCAAAGACAATTACGAACTTATATCCGACGTGATCGATATGAAAAACTCACCCGCGTGGAAGGACGGAAAGGTCACGGATCTCGTTACGGACGATCTCACTCTGATCCTCAAAGAATATGCGGAGCCCGGAATGAGCGGTTCGCTGAAGACCGCCTGCTCCGTCAGCGACGCTTTGGTACTGCAGTATTACGAAGAAGCCGACGCTGAAAAAGCCGCTTTCGGACATGATCTTTCGTTTGAACAATGGAAAGCGATCAGCGAGATCAAAGATCTGTACGGCGACGTTCTTTTCACCGCGCCTCTCGTCTGTGTGAACGTAGCGCACCCTCTCCTTTCGGAGATCGAGGACGAAATGAACGCGGAAGGGCGTAAATTCACCTTCCTCTGCGGACACGATTCCAACGTCGGCAGCGTTCTCGCCGCTCTCGAAGCGGAAGAATACGAGCTACCCGAAGCGATAGAGAGCAAAACGCCCATCGGCTGCAAGCTCGTCTTTTCAAAATGGAAAAACGCCTCCGGCGAGCGTTTTTACTCGGTCGATCTGGTGTATCAGAGCGTCGGTCAGCTCCGCGGGCTGAAAATGCTTGACCTTGACAACCCGCCTGTCGTATATCCCGTCGCGTTCAAAGGTATGAACAGGAACGCCGACGGTCTGTATCCTGAAATATCCGTAAACGAAAGATTCAAAACCGCGATCGCCGCGTACGACGATCTCACACGATACGATACACTGAGACCCGCGGCATAACGCGCAATCGGCAGTTAAAAGAAAAAACCGGACCGTCATACGGTCCCGGTCCGTTATCCGCGAGAAAGGCAACAACAAATGATCAGAGAATACATTTTGCAGAATTGGGCGTTGATACTTCTTTTGATCGCGTTTGCGGTTTCGTTGAAGACCACCGTGTTTTTGGAGCAAAAGATGATCAAACGTATGCTGATTTTGATCGTTGCGATATTTTTGCTTTCCTTAAGCGTATTTACGGAATTCCATCTCGACGGAAACAGACAGTACGATAATCTGCGTACCGTTTTGATGGCGGTGCGGTACAGCGCGACTCCGCTTATTATCGCAATGATCCTCTTTACTCTCGTCAAAAAAGCGGGTTGGTCCGTTTTTATACCCGCGGCGCTGTTGGTCGTCATCAACTTCATTTCCGTTTTTACCGGTATCGTTTTCAAAATAGACGAAACGGGCGCTCTGAGGCGCGGACCGCTCGGCTACCTTCCGTACATCGCGGTCGGAGGCTATTGCCTTATCCTCGCCATAGTCCTGTTCAGACAAAGCAATAAACAGGCGGCGGAGATCATCCCCATAGTATTTTTGAGCTGCGCCTTCGCGTTGGGACTTGTACTGCCGTTCGTACTCGGAAAAGAATACTCAAAGATCTTCTGTACCACGATCGCCGTCGCGCTGTTCGTCCACTACGTTTTTTCCATCCTTCAGCTGACCAAAAAGGATGCGCTGACCGGACTTCTCAACCGGCACGCGTATTACGCGGATATCGCGGACAACCCGAAAGACGTCACCGCGTTGGTATCGATAGATCTGAACGGACTGAAACAGATCAACGATACGGGCGGTCACGCCGCGGGAGATAAAGCGCTGAGCACGGTGGCGCTGTGTTTTCTGCGTGCCGCAAAGGCAAGGCAGTTCGTATACAGAGTAGGCGGCGACGAATTCGTCGTCATTTGCCGGCGGACATCGGAAAACGAAGTCAAAAGCCTGCTGGAGCGCATCGAAAAGAACGTTTCCGAGACGGTATACAGCTGCTCCACAGGATACAGTTATTCCGGTAGCGGCGACAAAACGATCGATGAAATGCTTAAGGAATCGGACGAGATGATGTACGCAAGAAAAGCGGAATATCATACGAAATACGACAGACGCATGATGAAGACTTGAACCGAGCGCCGCCTGACGGCAAGACGGATCGTCATGATCTCTTTTTGCTGAGCAAACATATTGGATCACGCCGAAGGCTCGTATACCGTAACGGCCTTGCCCCTGCTTTTTCCCGCAAAAAAAGCGCCCCGGCGCGGTTTGGGCGCCGAGGCGTGAGGATTTCGTTTATTTCATTCTTGCTTCGATCCAGTCGAGCAGATAGCGGTCAACGTCCTCCTTATCAAGCTCGTTCAGGATCTCGTGGCGGTCGTCCGGGAACAGCTTCAGGGTAACGTCCTTGATAGCGTTTTCGGTATAGGTATCCGCGACGGTCTTCGGTCCCTTTCCAAAATCGCCGACCGGGTCGTTCTGACCGGACACGACGAGGATCGGCAGATCCTTCGGGATCTTGTCGAGATTGACCTGGCGCTGAGCGTAGCGCATACCGCGGAACAGATTATAGTATCCGTTCACGGTGAACATAAACTGATTCAGCGGATTTGCCTCATACGCGTCGACGATCTTTTCGTCTCTCGTCAGCCAGTCGTTCTTCGTCCTCGCAGGCTCAAAGGTCTTGTTGTACGAACCGAGCGCCGTATCGTTGACCATCTTGCTGCGGTAGTGACCGCCTCTCGTCTGCTGAAGCACGGCGGTCAGGGCAATGCCCATGTCGAGCGTCGCCATCGGCTGATAACCCGTACCCATAATGATCGCTCCGGATAGTCCTTCTCCGTACTTTTCGATGAACTGCCGCGCGAGGAACGATCCCATACTGTGACCGAGGAGAAAATACGGAACGCCCAGATACTTTTTGACGGTATCTTCACGCAACTGCTGCATATCTCCGAGGACGCAGAAGTTTCCGTCGTGCTTTGCGAAATATCCGAGCTGCGATTCGTCGGTCACGGACTTTCCGTGTCCGAGATGGTCGTTGCCGACGACGTAAAATCCGCACGACGCCATAAAGGTCGCAAAACGGTCGTAACGGTCGATGAACTCCACCATACCGTGCGCTATCTGAAGGACTCCGCGCACTTCCCCTTCCGGGATCCATTCGATCGCGTGGATCTGAGTAAGTCCGTCTTTAGAGGGATAATAAAACTCCTGTTTCATATATTCTGTCCTTTCGTGATGCATTTATTCCGGGTCTGTCGGGTATATCCCGCCTCAACTGAAGTATAACACATCGCAAAGGATTAGTAAAGAGGAAAGTTTGCTTTCCGTTTTCAAATAAAAAACAATTAAATCAACACCATAAATGAGGTAACAAAAATGAACAAACACACTTGCTCCATCTACGCTGAAAAAGGGACCTGCAGAAGCAAAAGGAGCTTGAAATGAAAAGATCGTTTAAGTCTTTACTTTCCGTACTGATGGTGTTCGCGTTTTTCGCGTCGATCGCTCCCGTTCCGGCGCACGCCGTTTCGTACATGAGCGACAAAACCGAGATCCCCGTCGACCTCGAGGTATCGGGCGCCGAAGCGCTGGGCCAGACTGAAGCCGGATACGTCTGGATCGGCCAGTATTCGGGACTGACGCGGTACGACTCGAAAGAATTTACCACCTTCAAGAGCTTTGAATATGAAGGAAAAGACTATTCCGTCATCAACGTCCGCGCGCTCCAGACAAAGGACAACGTCCTCTACGTAGCCACCAACGAGAGCGTGTTCGTCTACAAGGACTCTCATTTTGAGCCTGTCAACGTCGAAACGGGAGTTATCACGGATATCCTCCTTGACGAGAAAAACGACCTGCTCTATATTTCCGCGGAAGACAGCGGAGGAGTCGTCTACAACGTCGCCGATAAAACTTCGCGCGTCATTCCCGGCACCGAAGGAAAAACGGTCAGAGACATAGCCGTCGACCCCGAGCGCGGAACGTACTATTATCAGCTCGAAGCGGGCGTTTACGACGAAAACGGAAAAGAGATCTTCCTTTACCCCAAGGTGCTTGATATTTATTCGTACGGCGACACTCTGTTCATCGGAGAAGACACCGGCATCATCCACCGCTACGATATGAAGAACGGCGTCATGCTGTCCGACATCACCGTTCCGGATCAGGTCAACAAAATGCTCTATTCCGGCAAAGACGATATACTTTTCGTCGCGGCGGAAAAGAACGGTCTCTACTGTGTGGACCTTTCTTCCGAAACGCCGGAGATCACGCAGGCGGGAAAATTCAACAACCAAAGCCAGCTCGTCGATCTTATGATCGACTATCAGGGCAACCTTTGGATCGCGTCTCACTACATAGGCGCGTCCGGAGTATCAATAATCACTCAGAACGCGCTGTTTGAGCTTCTGTACGACGATCCCGTCTGGCAAAAAATGGATGCTCCTCCCGCCAACGACAGAAACGTTTACGCGGTCGAAAAATACCGCGGGATCCTGTACGTCGTCACCACGAAGTCCATTCAGTTGTACGACGAGGCGGAGGGCAAAATTTTCGAGGACAACCCGATAATGCAGAAAATACGTGAATATGCCGACGCCAAAACGGAAGAGAGCCGCGCGGAAGGGAAAGAAAACTTTACGTTCACGTACTATCCGAAGGACGTCGAGGTATGGAAAGGCAAAGTTTATTTCGGCGTCTCGAACATAGGTCTCGTCGAGTATGATCCCGAGACGGAGAATGTCGAAATATACGACGCGGACTACGTAGCGGCGCACATTGACAAGACGGTCGGGGACCCTGATCTCAGTGTCACGAACACGATCCGTTCGATGCGCGCTTTTGACGACTGTCTCGTTCTCGGCACCATGCGTTCGCTGGTGAAATACGACGGGACAAGCTTCTCGGTAATGCAGATAGGCTCGAACGTTCTCTATATAAACAAGACCAAGGACGGAAAGATCCTGTTCGACAGGACGCAGGGACTGTTCGTCGTCAACGACGATTTCACCGAGGCGACCGAGATCCCTACAAGAAAAGACATCACAGGCAACCGGCTTAAATTCCTCGTCGACGGAGATATGCTCTACTACACGCTGAACAGCCGTCTGTTCCGCCTCGACACCGCAAGCGAAACGCAGGAGTCCGAAGAGATCGCGATCCCGTATATCAAGGGTTCCATCGTCGAGCTTGCAAAGGTGCGCTACAAGGACAAAGAGGGCAAAGACGGATTCAAATACTTGATCGGAAGCCAGGATCAGGTCTACATCGCGGATTCCCTTGAAGGAGAAAAACTCGAGGATTACGAGTTCTACGATTCGACTAACGGTCTTGAGACGATCATAGCCAACACGTCGGGATTTTACGATGAGGAGGAGCAGAAATACTATCTCCAGTCGACGAACGGCATTTTCGTTTACGATTTCAACGAACAGAAGGAAGAAACGATCCCCGTGAAGATCCTCGTTTCCTCGGTCGATCTGGACGGCAAGCACTTCTACGGAGATACGATAAATATCGACAAGGACGTCAACCGTGTTTCCTTCAATCTGTCGATACTCGGCTTCAAGCCGAACAAGGGTTATACGGTCTACTACAAGCTCGATGGAGTAGACGACGACTACGCTTCCTATTCGGATGAGAACAGAAGCATTTTCTATACCAACCTGAGCGGCGGAAAGTACGCGTTCAACGTTTACGTCGAAGACGAATACGGGCAGGTCTCCAACACTATCCGTATTGAACTCGTCAAAGAAAAGACGTTTTACGAACAATGGTGGTTCTGGCTGATCGTCGCAGTCGCCGCGCTCCTGTTCATAATCTCTCTGACCTCTCTGATAATCAAGCTCAAAACGAGACAGTCCCTCAAGCGTCAGCTTGAATATAAAAACATCACGGTCGAATCGATCCAGGCGATCGCGCGCACGATCGACGCTAAGGACGAATATACGAACGGTCACTCCATCCGCGTCGGATATTATTCCAAAGTCATCGCGGAAAATATGGCTATGACCTCCGATGAAGTCGACAACATCTACTACATCGCCCTGCTCCACGACATAGGCAAGATCGCGATCCCCGACAGCATCCTCAACAAACCGGGACGGCTGACTGACGAGGAGTTCGCGGTGATGAAGAGCCACACGACGAGGGGCGCTAAGATCCTGAAAGGGATCTCGACGATACCTCAGATAGTCGAGGGCGCCAAATCTCACCACGAAAAATACGACGGCTCGGGTTATCCCGAAGGGCTCAAGGGAGAGGACATCCCGTTCGTCGCGCGTATCATCTGCTGCGCGGACTGCTTTGACGCTATGGCTTCGAAGCGCGTTTACAAAGAGCCGTTCTCGCTTGACGTCATCATAAGCGAGTTCAAGCGCTGCTCCGGAACGCAGTTCGATCCCAAGATCGCCGAAGTCGTAGTAGGACTTATCGGGTCCGGGAAGCTCAAACCCTACACCGCGGAGAACACCTACCTCGGAAGCGACGGAAAAACCCACCGCATAAAACCCGGCGAAAGCGCGGACGCGGCAGGTCAATGAAAAAAATAACGAAAGAGCGTTTGTTCTTCGTACTTCTATCCGCGCTCCTGCTCGCGGTCGAGATCTTTATCGGGACGCGCGTTCACGACGCGTTCGTGCGCCCCTATCTCGGGGACACGCTCGTCGTCATACTGATATGGGCGATCATACGGATCATCGCGCCGCGTAAGGCGGTGTGGCTTTCCGGCGCTGTATTCGTCTTTGCGCTCGCCGTGGAAACGACGCAGCTCATCCCGCTCGTCGATCTGCTCGGTATCGAAAACAGACTTATCCGCGTGCTGATGGGCACTTCCTTCGCTTTCGGAGACCTTATAGCCTACGCCGCGGGGTGCGCGGTCACGTTCTGCGCGGACTTCGCGGAGTACCGTAAAAGAAAAAACAGGGAGAAGGCATCATGAACGCAAGAGAATATCTCGATATACTCCACGTCGCGGAAAGGCTCAAAGACACCGTAAGGCACTGCACGACGTCAAAAGGAAGACCGGAGAGCGTCGCGGAACACAGCTGGCGCGTCGCCCTGATGGCGTTTCTTCTTCGCGACGAGTTTCCCAAAGCCGATATGAACAAGGTCGTGGATATGTGTCTTATCCACGATCTCGGCGAGTGCTTCACGGGAGATATACCGACGTTTCTCAAATCCGCGTCGGACGAAAAAACGGAGGAGGCGCTGCTCGGAGAATGGGTGGCTTCCCTTCCCGGCGGTATAGCCGAACGGATGGCGTCGCTCTACGAAGAAATGAAGGAGCAAAGTACGGTCGAAGCAAAACTTTATAAGGCGCTCGACAAATTCGAGGCGCTGATACAGCACAACGAGTCGCCGCTCTGTACCTGGTCGGACAACGAATACGAACTGAACATGACCTACGCGAAAGACACGGCGGCGTTCTCGGAATGGCTGACCGGCTTACGAAAAGAGATCCTCAACGACACGCTCGAGAAGATCAAAAACGAAAAGACAGACAAATGATCGAAATAATAGCAGGAAACGTATGCAGCGTCTGCGGGATGATCTCGGACGCAGTCAGCGGAACGCGGAAGAAAAGGACGCACATCCTCATATCGCAGACCTTCAGCCTCGTTTTTTACGGGATAGGCTCCGTCATTCTCAAAGGCTACAGCAACACGGCGCAGAACGCGGTCGGGATCTTTCGCAACCTTGCGGCGATAAAGAACGTAAAGAGCAAGGTCCTTGAATGGACTCTCATAGCGCTCGGAGTCATACTCGGGATATATTTCAACAACCGCGCGCTGATCGGATGGCTTCCCATTATCGCGAACCTCGAATATTCGGTCGCGGTCTTCCGTTTCAAAGAGAACACCTTCCTTCTCAAGCTCGCGTTTATGATAAACGCGCTTATGTTCGCGATCTTCAACTTTGCGATACAGAACTACGTCGGCACCGTCTCGTGTTCGGTAGTTTTCATAACGACTCTTATCGCACTTATCAAAGAAAAACACCCAAGCCCCGCCGCGCAGGACAGGCAGGAGGAGAACTCATGAGCAAAATGAACTTCAAATACGTGCGTATCCAGGGAAAGCGACTCGCCAAAAACACAATGCACGCCAAGGGCGTTTTCAGTATGTGTATGGAAATGATACGCAACGAGGTCATGGACCCCGAGGACGCGGAGCTTTATATGGAGATCGACGGCTGGTTCTCCGAAAATCTCCCCTGGCCGCCGCAATGCCGTAATCAGGATCCGGTGATATGCTGGTTCAAGACCGAAAACTCCGAAGAAATGATGAAGATGATCCGCCCCGCGCTTTGGCTGCTCGAACGCTACAACGTGCCGTATTTTCTCGTTTACACCAACACACCGGGCGAGATCGTTTACGAGGACCGGTACCAGATCGTCGCAAAAACAGACGGGTACCTCGAGATCGACGAAGTCCCGAAGTCCTGGTCGCCCGACGCGGAAGAAAATGAAAAAACGACTCCCGGACAATGACCGAGGAACGATCTTTTTGAAACAAGAGCAAAGGTAAACAAGGAGGATTCAACTTGACGATCAAAGATTTTTTCCTTGACAATTTCGTAATGATCTACGAGCTGATAGGGCTTATGCTGATACTCTGGATCAGCGTACATATTTCGACAAGGATGAAGCGGCTGACGCAGGCGGTCGTAATACTTATATTCATCGAAACTGTCGTGTTCTATCTCGAAAAATGGACTCAGACGTTCGATCACGTGACTATTATGCGTCCGATGTTCACGGCAACGCTGTACTCGATCTATCCTGTAATACTCGTTCTTTTGATGTTCGTCACATCTACGAGCAAGATGTCGAAAAAAAGACTGCTGATCATGATGATACCGGAGCTCATAAGCGTTCCGCTGTACTTCACGTCCCAATGGACGCATTTGATATTTTACTTTCACGAGCCGAACTCCTACGCGGGCTCCGACTTTCACGAACTGTTCAGCTGGTGGCCGTATATCATATTCGGTTTCTATACCGCGGTGTTCGTCATACACACTTTCATATATTTCAGGCGCTACACGCAAAACTATATCCCGATCGCTCTGTTCATAATGTTCTTCCCTATCGCGGGAGTGCTTTTCTACGTTTTTTCGGACTCGGGCAAGGACTACGGAGCGCTGTTCACCTCCGCCGTACTGCTTTATTACGTTTACGTTTATATCCACACGACCAAGATAGACCCTCTGACCTCGCTCCTCAACCGTCAGAGCTACTATAAAGATATGCAATCCAAGGGGATCACCGGAGTCGCGTCGATCGATATGAACGACCTCAAACACCTCAACGACAATTTCGGGCACGAGGCGGGAGACTTTGCTCTGAGAGTCGTGTCGGACATAATGAGAAGGATGCAGCGCAGATGGATCACCTTCTACCGCGTAGGCGGAGACGAGTTCATGATACTGTTCACTCAAGTCAAAGAAGACTATATCGCCTCCTTTATCTCAAAGCTGCAGGAAAATCTGAACTCATCGGGATACCCGTGCGCCGTCGGTTACGCGCAGAAACTGCTCGGAGACAGCGTAGAAGACGCGATACGCGAGTCAGACCGCCGTATGTATGAAAACAAAGCCGCGATGAAAGCGGAAAAATACGCGAAAAAACAGACGGAAGAAACGAAAAACGAAACAAAATAAACACAAGGAGTCAAAATGAAATTAGCCACCACGACGGGAGATTTTGCCCGATACACACACTCGCAGGAGGAGCGTATCAGATATATCGCGGAAGCGGGGTTCAGGTACGCCGATTACAACTTCTGCACCGATTACGACCGCAAGGAGGGCGTCTTCGCCTCCGACGAAGACGGTTTCGTCGCTTCTTACGCCGCGAAAATAAAGCAAGCCGCCGATGAATGCGGCGTAAAACTCATCCAGGCACACGCGCCGATGGGAAGACCTCTGCTCGAAGGAGACAATCACGCGGAGTTCGTCAACGCCAATATCCGCTGTATCGAGTGCTGTTCTCTCCTCGGGATCGACCGCATAGTCGTCCATTCGGGTTATCTTCCCGACATCCCGAAAAACGAGTGCTTCAAGCGCAACGCGGCGTTCTTCCGCGAGCTTCTCCCCGCGGCGGAAAAATACGGAGTATATATCCTCGTCGAAAACTTCAACAAAATGAGCAAGGCGAACGTCTACTGGATCGACAACGCCCCCGATCTGAAAAGGCTTATAAAGCTCGTCGACCATCCGCTCTTTCAGGCGGTCTGGGATACCGGGCACGCGAATATGCAGGAAATGCCGCAGGACGTTTCGCTCCGTCTGCTCGGGAAACACGTTATGGCGCTCCACGTTCAGGACAATATGGGTGATAAAGACTCACACGTCGCCCCGTTCTTCGGCACGCTCAACCTCGACTCGCTTATGGCGGGACTTCTCGATATAGGCTACGACGGGTATTTCACTTTTGAAGCGACGAATATCTTTCTTCCCGGTAAAAAACGCAGGCAGTCCGACAAAGAAAAGAAGCTGCTCAACGCTCCCCTCGAACTCAGAAAAAAAGCGGAAAGTCTGCTTTATGAAATAGGAAAAACGGTCCTCGAGGCGTACGGAGTATTTGAAGAATGAAAACAAAGATCGAAAAAACCGTCACCGGCGGTTTTACAAACGAATATTTCCGTTTCGGGAAAGGCAAGACCCCGCTCGTCATCCTCCCGGGAGTCAGTGTGCAGAGCGTTATGCTCTTCGCGGACGCGATAGAGGAGGCGTACGCTCCCCTTGCGGACGGTTTTGATATTTACGTACTTGACAGAAGAAAAGAACTTCCGAAAAAATACGACGTTTACGGCATGGCGAAAGATACCGCGGAAGTCTTCGACGCGCTCGGGATAAAAAACGCCTGCGTATTCGGCGCGTCGCAGGGAGGGATGATCGCCCTCGTTCTCGCGCTCACGCGTCCCGACCTCGTCGGCAAACTCGCGCTCGGCTCGACTTGTGCCCGCATAAGCGGCGAAACGAAAGCAAAGATCGACGTTTGGGCGAAAGCGGCGGAAGAAAAAGACGCCGAAAAGTTATTTTTCGAGTTCGGACGGCTCGTCTATCCGAAAGAGGTCTTCGAGGCGTCGAAGGACGCGCTTTCCGCGGCGGCAAAGGCGGCGACGCCCGAAGAGCTTAGCCGTTTTGCGGTATTCGTCCGCGCGATGGACGGCTTTGACGTCAGTCAGTCGCTCGGTTCTCTCTCGTGCCCGGTCCTCCTGCTCGCGTCGAGCGACGACGGGGTGTTCGGAAAAGAGGACTTCGAGCTGATGAAAAACGGCTTGAAAGAAATACGCGGTTTCGCTTTTCATCTTTACGACTCGTACGGACACGCGGCGTACGATCTTGCTCCGGACTACAAGGAACGGCTGCTGCGTTTTTTCAAAGAACAATAATCCAAAGGAGATATGACAATGAGCAAACCCATCGGAATAGCCGCAAGGGCGAAAGAACTGATTGAAAAAGAGTTCAAACTGACGAAAAAAGACGTCGGAGACCTCGCCGTCCTCAAGAAAAAAGGAATGCGTTTCGAGACCGAGGCGTTTTCCGCGGAAGGACTCGGACACGTTTGTTTTCTGAGCCTCAAAGCCCCTCTCGGATTGATGAGGATGGAGACCGTCGTCATCTGCCCCGAAAACCGCGATATCCCGCTCATAAACCTCGACGCGATGCGCGCTTTCGGACGCGACACGCAGATAGTAGAGCTGTATAACACCGAGCTTCAGCCGCCGGAGGAGGGCGCGATGGCGCCTTACGCCGAAGCGAAAGAGAAAGACTCGGATATTCCCGACTACGTATCCGGCGAGCATTGGTACGACTCGCTCCGTTACCCCGAGTCGTACGCAAAGGTCGGCAAAGGCTTTGCGGAAAGACTCTCGGACACCGCCTGCGAGATGCTGAAACTATGGCTCAATCAGGCGAAGGGGGCGCAGCTCATCGACTCTCCCGAAAAGAAAGCGAAAATAAAAGACTTTGCCGAGACCCTTTATGAAAAAGGCGGTCCGGCGGTAGATACTTTCGTCAAGCTGTTCGGCAGAGAGACCGCGAGAAGGATGGTCGTCGGCGCGATGTACGGAGTCGATAACTGAAAAGAGGCGTTTGGATTGAAGATCGGAGTAATGACGTTCAACCTCCGGGTTGACGCGGAGATCGACGGGATCAACCGTTTTCCGCACAGAAAAGGACGCATCCTTGAAGTGATCGAAAAACATAAGCCCCACGTCATCGGTTTTCAGGAAGCGAACGACACGATGCGCGAGTGGCTCGCCGAAGCGCTTTCCGGGGGCGGATATACCGTCGTCGGATGCGGCAGAAACACCGATTTCAGGGGCGAGAGCGTTCCCGTCGCGTTTCTGACCGACGCGTTCGACCTGAAAATGACCGATACGAAATGGCTGTCGCCCACCCCGGACGTTCCCGGATCGACCTTCGGCGGCGACCAGAGCCATTGTCCGAGGATCCTGACGTCCGCGATACTGAGCCCACGCGAGGGACGTGAGTTTCTCTTTCTCAACACCCACCTCGACCATAAGGGCGAGAACGCCCGGGTCCTCGGCGCGAGGTGCGTAACGGAATATATCGAGAAAGCGGGACTCCCGTTCGTTATCACCGGAGATATGAACGCGCGTCCCTGCGATCAGGCGATAAAGGAATTCCTGTCGTCCGCGCCGAACGGAAAGAACTGCGTCGACGCGACGTCGAACGTCGGCGGCACGTTCCACGCGTTCGGAAGAAAAGTCGGCGAAGAAAGAACGAAGATCGACTATATATTTACCGATATGGACTGCGACCCGTCCGAGTCGTTCGCGATCTCCGAGCCTCCCGTCGACGGCGTTTACGTTTCCGACCACGACCCGGTGATAGCATTTATCGAAACATAAAAAGGAGACCGAAAATGAAAAAAGCGCTTTTTCTGATCCTGCTCTGCTTATGCCTGCTTGCCGTCTCGTGCGGCGAGAGCGCCGAAAAAGTGAAAGACACCGATACTGCCGGAGTTAAGACCGCGTCTCCCGACGCGACCGAGGAAGCGACGTCTGAAACGACCGAAGTCCCCGGTTCAGAGGCAGCGACCGAGGCTCCCGAGACCGAGCCTCCCGCCACCGAACCCCTGGCGACCGAACCTCCCGTGACTGAGCCGCCCGCTACCGAACCTCCCGTGACGGAACCTCCGGCAACCGAGCCGCCCGCGGCAGTCGTTCCTCCTTCTCCGGATTACAACACCACCGTCGCGGGAGTGAGCGTTTATTCCCCCGGACAGATCGCGGTAACGAATCCCGTTTACGTTACGATGTCGTCCGATCCGTATATCCGCAGAGTTATCCTTACGACCGACACTCCGATCTCAAACTTTGAAATAGCGGCGCTGAACTCAGACGGCAATGATCTGGGCGTCACCGTTTTTCAGACCATACCGGAATTCACTCCCGGAAAGCAGATCCTCGTAGACTATTTTCAACCCGAATATTTCCCCGGCGCTGGAGTACGTTTCACGGACGCCGGCGGAACGTCGCATCTGCTTGAGTTTGCCGTTTCAGGACTCGACGGTACCGTATTTTTTATAGAACACTAAATGATCGACAGGAGATAGAACAATGATCCTTGAGCTTGCAAAAAAGAGCCGCAGCTATCGCGGCTACGACGAGAGCCGACGCGTCACCCGCGAAGAGCTCGTACACTTTGTCGACTGCGCCAGATTTGCGCCGTCGAGCGTGAACGGACAGCCGTTCAAATACTACCTCGCGTACGAAAAAGAGGACGTAGACCGCATCCAGCCGCTGACCGGCTGGGCGAGGGCGCTCCCCCAGATGAAGCTCCCCCACCCCGGAAAATGCCCGACCGCGTTTATCGTCATCTGCCAGAACACCGATTGGGACGCCGACCTCAAGCGTTATTTCAAGGACGTCGGCATCGTAGCGCAGACAATGCTCCTCGCGGCGGCGGAACGGGACCTCGGCGGCATCATGATCGGCAATTTCAGTCCCGACAGAGTCAAGGAGACCCTTTCCCTGCCCGAAAACCTTGTTCCGATGCTGATAGTCGCGTTCGGAAAACCCGACGAGAAGATCGTCCTCACCGAGATCGAGAACGGCGAGAGTATCAAATATTACCGCGACGAGAATGACGTACACTACGTTCCCAAACGCAAGCTCGAAGATATAATCACCGAGAAATGAACAGAGATAAACAGATCGAAAGGATCGCCGGGATGGAGGACCGCCTGAACGGCGCGCTCGACGCGATAAACTCCCTCACCCGCGCGCTCGACAAATACGAAAAGGCGGCTCCCGGGATCAAAAAACTCATCCGCTATTACGGCAGCGCCTCGTGGCTCCGCGACGTCTCCGATGACGCGTCGGGAGTCCTCCCCGACGGTCTCAAACGCGGCGTACTGTCGGAAGACGGGATATACGATATGCTCGAACGCAACCGCGAAACGCTGACTCGCGCCCTTGCGGCGGTATCAAAGGCGCTCGAAGAACATACGATATGAGCTACACGGACATAAACGCGGAAACCATCGACCGTTGGATCGACGAGGGATGGGAGTGGGGGCGTCCCGTCACTCACGAGATCTGCGTCAAGGCAAAACAAGGCGAATGGGACGTTCTTCTCACCCCGACGAGACCCGTTCCGCACGTGTGGCTTGGCGACCTTCGCGGGAAAAAAGTCCTCGGGCTTGCGAGCGGAGGCGGTCAGCAGATGCCGGTCTTCGCAGTCCTCGGAGCCGAGTGTACGGTACTCGACTATTCCGAAAAACAGCTTGAGAGCGAACGGCTCGTCGCCGCGCGGGAGGGGTATGAGATACGCGCCGTGCGCGCGGATATGACTCTCCCCCTGCCCTTTGAGGACGGGGAGTTCGATCTGATCTTTCATCCTGTGTCAAACTGCTACATCAAGGACGTGAAGCACGTCTGGCGAGAGTGCTTCCGCATACTGAAAAAGGGCGGAACGCTCCTTTCGGGAACGGACCACTACGTCAATTATATCGTTTCCGAGGACGAAAAGTCGGTCGTAAACCGTCTTCCGTTCGATCCGCTCGTCAACAAAGATCAGATGGAAATGCTCGAACGGGAAGACTGCGGCGTGCAGTTCTCACACACTATCGAAGAACAGATAAACGGTCAGCTCGAAGCGGGATTCGTTCTGAAAGAGCTGTACGAAGACACGAACGGCTCGGGGTGGCTCCACGAACTCAATATCCCGACTTTTCTCGCCATGAGATCGGAGAAACCGTTATGAATACCGTCGTTATTCCCTCCCCGCTCGGGAGCGTACGGATAAGCGAAGATACTGCCGGGATATGCGAAATCTCGTTCGTTCCCGGAGAAAGACCGTCCGGAAAACCCGATGGCAAATATATCCCGGAGGCGGCGCGACAGCTCGGCGAATATTTTGACGGCAAACGCAAGGTCTTTTCCGTTCCGCTCTCGATAGGCGGTACCGAATTTCAACGTAAGGTCTCGCGCGCGCTGCTCGAGATCCCCTACGGCGAAACGCGAAGCTATTCCGACGTCGCGCGTTCGGTCGGCAGTCCCCAAGCCTGCCGCGCGGTGGGCGGAGCCGCGAACAAAAACAAGCTCTGCATCATCGTCCCCTGCCACAGAGTTATAGGCAAAAACGGCGCTCCGGTCGGCTTCGCCGCCGGGGTGGATATAAAGCTCGCCCTGCTCGGACTGGAGAAAAAGAACTATGCTGCTGCACGAATTTGATCCGCGGAAAAAAGCCGTTATAGATCCTTCTGACATAATGCCTCCGCTGCCGGATTTTCCCGAAAGCGTGGTGTCCGTGTTTTCGTACAGACTTTTCGAGCGGCTGCTTGATTATTTCGGACGTGAAAAGGTCGCCGAAACGAAAGACGTCGACGGGATCTTCCCGGTGTACGCCGTGAATTACAAGGGCAGACGTTTTGCATTTGCTAAAGGGCGACTCGGCGCGCCCGCGTGCGTCGGCACGTTCGAGGACGTTTTCGCCCTCGGCGGAAAAAGACTGATCCTGCTCGGAAACTGCGGAGTTCTGGACAAAAACATAGACGATTGTTCGGTGATCATTCCCGACAAAGCTCTGCGCGACGAGGGAACGTCGTTCCACTACGCGCCGCCGTCGGACGTGATGGAAGTCAACAAAAAATACGCGGAGCTTTTCAAAAAGATATGCCGCGAGCACGGTTACTCATATACAGTGGGCACGACGTGGACGACCGACGCGTTTTACCGCGAAACTCCCGACAAGGTCGCGAGAAGGCGGGAGGCGGGCGCTATAACGGTCGATATGGAATGCGCCGCCGTTCAGGCATTCTGTGATTTTCGCGGGATAGAGTTTTTCCAGTTCTTCTACGCCGGAGACAACCTCGACGCCGCGGTATGGGATCCGCGCAGTCTGTCCGGCGCGGTGAGGCTCGACGACAAGGAAAAAATCGCGCTGCTTGCCTTCGAGCTTGCGTACAGAATAGAAAAAGATGAAACGACCTGAACATGAAGCGGCAATATGTAATACGGCATATCCGCGTTCATCGCCGCGTATTTCATAACAGCGGCGGAAACAAGAATAAAGGAGTAATATGAAAACTGCGATTATAACCGGCGCTCCGGTCGGCTTCGCCGCCGGGGTGGATATAAAGCTCGCCCTGCTCGGGACAGAGAAAAAGAACAAGGAGTAATGATATGAAATACGGCGAATCCGCGTTCATCGTCGCGTATCTCATCACGGCGGCGGTGCTCGGGGTACTGATCTTACGCAAAGCGAAAACAAAAGCGGCGAAGCTAATGGGCATTTCGGCGCTCGTCCTCTGCTCGGGCGACGCTTTCCACCTCGTTCCGCGCGTTATCGCGCATTTTTCGGAGAGCGACCTTTCTTTATACCTCGGCTTAGGCAAGCTCGTGACGTCGCTCACGATGACCGTCTTTTACCTGCTCGTCTATTACGTTTACGTATATTATTACAAAAAGAACGAAAACAAAAGGCTCGCGCTGTGCCTTTGGGCGCTCGTCATTATCAGAGCCGTCCTCTGCGCCTTCCCGCAAAACGGCTGGACGGTCAACAGTACGGACGCGACGTGGGGAATAATACGCAATATTCCGTTCGTGATCCTCGGGGCGATAGTCGCCTATCTGTATTTCAAAGAAAGAAAAAGTTCGCGCGCCTTTCGCTTTATATGGCTGTATATCTGCCTTTCGTTCGCGTTCTATATCCCCGTCGCGGTCTTCGCCGGTATGCTCCCCGTCCTCGGGATGCTGATGATACCCAAGACCGTTTGCTACGTGCTGATACTGTTCGCTTTTTACAAAGAGGCTGACAAGACTTAAAGGAGTAATATGAAAACTGCGATTATAACCGGCGCGTCGCGCGGGATCGGACGGGAGATCGCCCGCGTCCTTGCAAAGCGCGGCTACGCCGTCATGATAAACTGCAACGCATCGCCCGACAAAGCCGTTTCCCTCGCTGACGAAATACGCGCAAACGGCGGAAGGGCGGAAGTTATGAAAGCGGATATATCCGTTCCGGAAGAGGCGAAGTCTCTCGTCCGGCAAACCGTTGAAACGCTCGGGGAGCCGGACCTTCTCGTCAACAACGCCGGAGTCGCTCTGTGGGGACTCTTCACCGACGCGGGAGACCCGGAGATCGAAAAAGTCGTCTCCACCGACCTTACGGGAGCGATGATAATATCCCGCGAGTGCGCGAAATATATGATAAAACGCAAAGAAGGCGTTATTATCAACGTCGCCTCGATGTGGGGAGAGGTCGGCGCCTCGTGCGAGGTCGTCTACTCGGCGGCAAAAGCGGGGATCATCGGCTTCACCAAAGCGCTCGCCAAAGAACTCGCGCCAAGCGGCATACGCGTCAACTGCGTGTCCCCGGGGGTGATCGATACCGATATGATGTCACGGTTTTCACCCGAGGAAATAAAGGCTCTCTGTGACGAGATACCGCTCGGGCGTCTCGGAACGCCGCGCGACGTCGCCTCGGCAGTCGCGTTTCTCGCGTCGGACGAAGCGTCTTATATCACGGGACAGACGCTCTCCGTAAACGGCGGATCTGTCATCTGAAAGAAGGTATCTTTACGAAAAAAGAAAAGACCAACGCTCTGCGCCTGCTCGACTCGCATAAGATCCCGTACGAGACCCGGGAATACGATCCCGAAACAACGGTCGGAGAGAACGTCGCCGGACTTATCGGCAACCCTCCGGAAAGGACGTTCAAAACGCTCGTCACGGTGTCCGACAAGGGACTTTATTACGTTTTCGTCGTCCCGGTCACCGGCTCTCTCGATCTCAAAAAAGCGGCGAAGTGCGTCGGAGCCAAATCAATAGCCATGATAAAACAAAAGGAGCTGCTTCCGCTTACCGGGTACGTACACGGCGGATGCTCGCCCTTCGGTATGAAAAAGACTTTCCCGACCTTCGTCCACGAGTCGGCGAAAGAATACGATACGATCGCTTTCTCAGCCGGGCGGAGAGGACTCCAGGTCATAGCGCCTCCCGACTGCATAATAGACATTCTGAGAGCGGAATACCGCGATATCGCGACAGAAGAGACACCGGAGGATACAAA
The DNA here is from genome assembly GCA_902785485.1 of uncultured Ruminococcus sp. Taxonomy (GTDB): domain Bacteria; phylum Bacillota; class Clostridia; order Oscillospirales; family CAG-272; genus RUG13077. Next base: position 29,006 of record CACZZA010000003.1, read on the forward strand.
ATGGAATCACTGACCGAACTGTACCGAATAGGGAGAGGACCTTCGTCCTCTCACACGATGGGACCGGCGAACGCCTCGTCCCTGATGAAGACCGTATTCCCGGAGGCGGACCGGTTTGAAGTCACGCTTAAAGGCTCGCTCGCCAAGACGGGAAAAGGACACCTCACCGACGACGCCGTAGTAACGGCGCTCTCCCCCGTTCCCGTCAGGATAATATGGGACACGGAAAGTCCCACTCCCGTCCACCCGAACACGCTCGAATACCGCGCGTTCAAGGGCGAACGCGAGCTCGGTTTCCGCCGCGTTTTCAGCGTCGGAGGCGGAAAGTTCACCGTCGAGGGCGAAAAAGCGTTCGACCCTCCGCAAATATATCCTGAAAAGATTTTTGAAGAGATCAAGTCCTTATGTAAGGAAAACAAACTCCGCTTCTGGCAGTACGTCGAGCATTACGAAGGACCCGAAATTTGGAGTTTTCTAAATAAAGTCTGGAACGTGATGCGCGATGAGATCGCGCGCGGGCTCGACGCGGAAGGCACGCTCGGAGGCGGACTCAACGTACAGAGAAAGGCGCATCTGCTCTATTCGCAATGCGTGCAGTTCGAGGAGGCGGTGCGGAGCGAAAGCCGTCTCGTTTGCTCGTGCGCGTTTGCCGCGAGCGAGGAGAACGCCGCGGGAGGCGTCATAGTTACCGCACCGACCTGCGGCTCGTGCGGAGTCGTACCCGCCGTGCTGCTCTATATGCAGGAAAAACTCGGACTGCCCGACTCCGAGATATGCAAGGCACTCGCGACGGCGGGCGTCATCGGCAACGTGATCAAAACGAACGCCTCGATCTCCGGCGCGGAGTGCGGATGTCAGGCTGAAATAGGCTCCGCCTGCTCGATGGCTGCGGCGGCTCTCGCCGAACTGAACGGAATGGATCTCGATCAGATCGAATACGCCGCCGAAGTTGCGCTCGAGCATCACCTCGGTCTGACCTGCGACCCGGTCGCAGGACTCGTGCAGATCCCCTGCATCGAACGCAACGCGGTCGCCGCGATGCGCGCGATAAACGCGCTCGAAATAGCGGACTTTCTTACTTACACGCGCAAGATCTCGTTCGATACCGTCGTCAGGACGATGTACGAAACGGGGCGCGACCTGTTCAGCAAATACCGCGAGACTAGCGAAGGCGGACTCGCGAAGAATTACGGAGTATCATAAAATGGAAAACGACGCGAAAAAGCGCTCGCCGCGCAAAAAACCGGCGACTCCCTGCGAATTCTGCGCGTTCTTCGTCTGGGACGACGACGACGAGTGCTACGAGTGCGAAAAGGACCTCGACGAAGACGAGATGCTTCGTTTCCTCTCGTCGGAGAACGCGTACTGCCCGTATTATCAGAACGGCGACGAGTACGCGACCGTGCGCAAGCAGAATTGACTTTTTTCTTCTTATGGGACTGCAAAAAACAGTCCCTTATTTTTTTGCGAAAACGAAAAGATAAACAAGGATCTGTGCGACCGCGGTCGCGCAGATATGGTCGCCTGCGGCGAGTTATGAACGGCTGTCGCCGTGTCAGGAAGGCGATCATATCATAACTTTTTGCGTAAGCAAAAATCATAACGTCAGACGCAGTCTGACTCATAACTCTTAACTCGCTGAATTCTTGTTTAGCTTACTAATTATATGGAATCGGTTGGCGCAGATCATAAATGCGGCGGACTCGCTTTTTCATTCCCCGTCGAAAAGGCTTTTCGCGTTGCCGTAGAAAAACCGCTCGATCCCGTCTTCGTTTATACCGCAGATAAGGAACGCCTGGCGGACCGCCATAAGGTTTTCGGTCCCGATGAGATGATCGCTCATCCGCGTTTTTGAAGAAAACGCGTCGAGGTCCTTTTGATATATCCAGTAGAACGAATTGCCGAGCGAAATACACTTTCCTCGCGCGCGGCAGACGGGATAGTCGCTTCCCCACATACATCGCTCCACGCCGACCTTGTTCAATATCTGTATCATCGCGGGCGACTCGCAGACGGCGGAGAAATCGAACCACACGTTCGGCAGGTCTTTTACCCGCTCCGCGCTTTCGACCGCGGTCCACGAGGCAAACGCACGCGCGCAATGCGCGAGGATCAGCGTCGCGTACGGGTAGCTTTTCGCCGTTTCCCTTATATATTCGAGGTTGTCTGGATCGGAGAGCGCGCCGTCGCGCACCATGTGCTGGGTGATCACCATACGTTTCGCGTTCGCGACCTCCCACGCCGAGCGCGGGAGATAGTCGCCGATCGACGCCTGCCACGTATCGGAAACGTTCGACAGATTGTGATAGCACTTGAGCCCGCGTATGCGCGGATCGACGAGCCGTTTTTCTATGTCCTCCTCTTTTTCGTCCGGATGGACGACGATCTCACCGACGAGAGTTTCGTCTTTTTCAAGCTCTCCGAGCAGGAACGCGTCGCTTTTTTCGATAAGACCGCTCTTTCGCTCGCGCATCGCGGCGTCGGGATATGAGATCGCGTTCATCCGCAGTTCGCGCGGAAAGCGGAGGAGCGGAGACATTTCCTCTCTGTACTTTTCTGCGCCCAGCACGACCCTCTCACCCTCTCCCGCGAGAGTCGGGATGAGCGACGTATCGAGCAGATGACAGTGCGCGTCGAATATGCGGTCGGGCAGAAAAGAATCGAGTATGCGCCCCGCCTCCGCGTCGTTCCCGTTATATTTCATCACGGAAGAAAACATTGTTCATTCCTCCAGCATAACGAAGTGATAGTCCGTTCTGTGAGTCGACGGTCCGCTGTAGAAATATACCGCGATCCGCCCGTCTTTCAGCCTCAGCATATACGGATGCCCGACGTTGAACGCGCCCATTTCGCTCCAGACGTCGTTCATACCGGCATTCTTGCTCCCGCTCCTCTGCATCCCCGAATCATATACGGTGAAATTATCGCGCCAAAGCCTCCCGTCTTCGGACTCCGCGATGCGGATGACGGGCGCTTTTTCTCTGTTGATGTAGACGAGCAGCATACTTCCGTCACGTCCCGAGATGATATTTCCCGGTTGCCCCGTGAGTCCCGTTCCCGTCAGCGGGCCGAATGACCTCCCGCCGTCACGGCTCTCCGAATAATGGATGTCGACGTAGTCGCCGACCCTTCTGTCGAAAGTCCAGAACGCCCCACAGAGCATTCCGTCGTCAAGGAGGCTCAGCCTCTGATCCCAATAATATACGTTTCGGTCGCCCGTGATGGTGACTTCGTCTCCCCAGGTGTTGCCGCCGTCGGACGAAAAGACTGCGCAGCTGTGATGCACCCAATATTCTTTTTCATAGTAGGGCTTGTTCACCTCGAACTGGATACAGACGCGTCCGTCGCCCGTAAGGAACGGCGCTCCGGTCAGCGGGAGCGGCAGGTCGCGGTACGTTTCGACCTGAATACGGCGAAGAGGCTCCCACGTCTTTCCCGAGTCGCGGGAATGGGAGAACATAATATACGTGTCCTTCAGCCCCTCGGTCTCCTCGTTGTAGTACGGGAGCGCTTCGAGCGTCGCGTCGACCGCGTTGCAGACGCAGAGGAGGTCGCCCTTTGCGACTTCGCAGAAATAGAGAGTACGTATCGTCGTAGGCTTGCCGTCGACGACAGGTGGAGCGAAAGGCTCGACGGGAGCCGACCACGTCTTGCCTCCGTCGTACGAAAAGACGGCGACGCCGCGGTCGGTCGCGTTGTCGGGTATCTTGCGCTCGGCGCCCTTGAACGAGGCTATGAGCGTCCCGTCGCTAAGCTCGCAAAGGCCGGGAAAAGCGCAGCTCGAATAGCGCGGCTCGTCCTTTCCCGAATAGGCGATCCCCTGTCCTATGGTTTTCATATATCAGTCCTCCTAAAACTTTACGTTGTAGTTCCCGCCGGGGACGTTGTAGAATTTGATCGTACATTGACCGCTCTCTCCGCGATACACGGTCGGAGTGGTACCGTCGTCGGCGTGCGCGCCGTTCAGCGTCGCCGCGACTCCGCCGATCCTCTTTTCAGCCGTGCCGTCGTAGGTGAAGACGACCCCGACCGTGACTGTGTACTTTCCGTTGCGGTTATAGTCTTTGAGTATCCATGCGTTAGTGATGAGAACGCCGCTGTCGAACGACGATCTGTAAGGAAAAGAGCTGTTTTCCAAAGTCACCGTCAGATCGGGCGCCGGGAGAGCGCTCCCCGTCGTCGCTCCGCACCAGATACAGGTCGCGGGAGCGGAATATGTCGCGGGAGAGTAATTGTGCGCGACTTTGGCGAGAGTCGTCTGCGCGACGATGACTTCACCGCAGACCGAGCAGTGGCTCCCCTCGCTCAATCCCGTCGACTGACAGGTCGGCGCGACCGCCGCGTCGGTGACTACGGTGTGAGTATGATCGAGCATACGGAAAGTATAACCCCCGTTCTTAGCGAAAGAATGGGCATAGGTGTTTTCGTAGCAATAGATGACGCATCCCGACGGGATCGCGCCCGAGCCTATATACGACACGGAACGCGGGATCTCGAGCCGTTCGAGAGAAGTACAGCCGGAAAATGCGTTTTTGCCTATCGAAAGGAGTCCCGACGGCAGGCTGACAGACGTAAGGGTCGTACAGCGCTCGAACTCCGAGTCTCCTATCGAAGTCAATCCCGAAGGCAGAATGGCGGACCGCACGCCCGAGCCGGAGAACACGCGGGAAAGCCGCGAAACGGACGCCGGCAGCGTGACGTCAAGCGGTCCCGAACAACCGTAGAACACGGAACGCCCGGCGCCCCCCGCCATCGCAGTCACGGGGTAGCCGCCGAGTGACGAAGGAACGGTAAGACTTCCCCTGAACGAGGTGTTTTTGTATTGAGTTACGGTTGCTTCTCCGTTCGCGACGGAGTAGACGTAGTACCCTTCCTCCGCCGAGTCGATGAACTGCGGTCTTTCGGTCTCAGGAGGCTGTGGCGTTGTTTCCGGAGCCAAACTATCAACGGCTGTTCGTTCGGTCTCGGGAGCGCTCGAACTGTCGGAGCTTTCCTCGCTCTGTCCGGGAGTTTTTCCGTTCGCCGCGTCCGTTACGTCGGTCAAGGGTAACGCAGGCTTCGCCGTCGCCTCACTTTCCGGGATCGGAACGAATGTAAGACCCGCGTTTTCGGCAAAGCTCTGCGCGGCTGACCCCTCTACTCCGCGCACCGTAAAATCTCCGCAACCGTAAAATCCCGTCGGCGATATGAACTCGACGGACGGCGGTATCGTGACGCTTTTCAACGCCTCGCACGTATCGAAGGCGCAGTTTTCGACACGTTCGAGCGAAGGAGGAAGAACGATCTCTTCGAGAAAAGGACAATGGTAAAAAGAAAAGATTTTCAGCTCCGTGAGTCCTTCGGAAAGGATCACGCTGCGAACGGCTTCTCCCCAGAACGAACGGTCGATTTTTTTCACCGTGTCCGGCACTACGATATCAAGCGGACCTTTGCAGCGGGAAAACATACTTTCCCAAAGTCCGAATTCTTCAAATTCGACGTGCCCGAGAGACGTCACCGGAAGTCCGTCTATCTCCGGAGGGATATAGAGGACGCCCGTATAGTCCTTGTTTTTATATTCGAGGAGAGTCACCTCTCCGTTTTCGATCTTGTATTCAAAATCAGAGGCGTCCGCGTATACGGCGGGAGCGCCGCCGCTTTCGTTTTCCGTATCCGGCGCGCTCACCCCGTCGAACGAAGCTTCAAAGAGGGTCTCTCCCCCTCTCGCGCCTTCGCCCCTGTCAGCAAGCGCGAGGAAAACCGCCGCGACCGTGAGCAGAGCCGCCGCAAGCACGCATATCAGCGCCGCGAGCCGTTTTTTCCGGCTCCCGAACGTCACGACCACGGTCTCTTTTTCGTTCAGCACCGTCATACAATACAGACAGAACCGCGCCCCGTCTTCAAGTTCTTCCCCGCAATGCGGACACTTTTTCACGTAGGCTCCCCCCTTTCGCGTGCGGTAATTAAATAATGCTCCATATTAAGACGGCGAAACGTTCAAATACTCAAACTGTTTTCATCAAGCAAAAACTTTCGGATCCCCATAGTGACGATCCCCGTTTCGCCTCTTCTCGGATTGATGTTATCTTTTACTATGATTATTTTCTTGAACGAATCCCCTATCTCGTTCAGCGAGCGTTCCTCTTGTTCTCTTTTAGACTCGCTGTCCAGGGAAAACGCCGATTGAATGTAATACTTTTCATTTCCTTTTGACGCGATGAAATCTACTTCAAGTCTCTTTTTGGTCGTTTTGTTGTCCTCGCTTTTTCCGTACTGGTCTACGATACCCACGTCAACGCCAAAGCCCCTGACGCGAAGCTCGTTGTATATAACGTTCTCCATTATGTGGTTTTCTTCCATTTGTCTGAAATTCAACCTTGCGTTTCTCAGTCCCACGTCTTCGAAATAGTATTTTGAAGGAGAACCGATATACTTTCTTCCTTTGATATCGTATCTTACCGCTTTACTCACCAAAAAAGCGTCTATGAGATAATCCGTATACTTTCTCAGAGTCTTTTCGTTTATGTTTTTATTTTTGACTGTCTTGAAGGTTTTTGACAGCTTCAGCGGATTCGTCAGAGAGCCGACCGATGAGGCAAGTATGTTGACGACTTCGTCCAGTTCTTCTCTGTTTCTGACGTTATGTCTGTCGACGATGTCGTCAAGATAGACCTTGTTGAAAAGAGTGGAAAGGTATTCCGCTTTGTCTTCGGGCGTCTGACGGGAAAGGATCAGCGGCAGACCGCCGTACGTTATATAATCGTCCCAAGCCTCGTCCGGCGTCCCTTCATAAACCGAACTGTACTCACGAAAAGAAAGCGGATATATACGTATCTCGTCTCCGCGTCCTCTGAACTGAGAAATAACGTCCGAAGACAGAAAACGCGAGTTGCTTCCCGTAACGTAAACGTCAAGGTTGCGGATGTGAAGAAGACTGTTCAGAACGTCCTCAAACTCCGAAAGGAGTTGGATCTCGTCAAGCACAACGTAATATTGCTTTGTATCGGTCACCTTGCTCTTGATATAAGCAAGAATATTGTCCGGATCCCTCAACAGTTTGTTAGTGCGGTCGTCTAAGGCGATCTCGATCAGATGATCCTCGTCCACTCCTTTTTCGGATAAATGATCGTGAAAAAGCTTGAACAACAGATACGATTTACCGCATCTGCGGACCCCGGTCACAACTTTGATCAAACCGTTGTTCTCCCGTCTCTTCAATTTTTCGATATAAATATCACGTTTGATCTCCATCTTGCGCTCCTATTACCAAATTCATTGTGCTTCCACCGTTTTTCGTAATAAGTATAGCCCATTTTTCTATGCTTGTCAACATATATTCAAAAAAAGGCGAATGAACTTCGTGTTTCAAATTCAAACGGGATCGCAACGACGTCCTTATCCGATTCCTGACAGCAGGAACGTCCAAACAATAACGAAACCCCGCCCGGTCTCCCGGACGGGGTCTCGATGTGTTTTGTCGTCAATCTCTTCTATTTGCAAGTATATCTGCAAGACTTTCGTCCATTTCCTTTTGAATGTATTTCGCCGATCCCGGATTAACGTTAATGGATTTTTTCCTTGCCGCTGATTTATATCTTTCTGTTGCTTCTTTCAGTCTACGGTCGCTTTCTCTGCGATTTCTTTCCATTTCCGCATTATACCTTCTATCCTCCTCTGCCTGCCTGCGTGTTTCCTCCAATTGAAGCCTTGCGTTTCTTTCCATTTCACGGTTATGCTTTTCTATTTCACGGTTACGCTCTTGAGCCGCCCTTTCCATTCTTTCCTGATGATCACGGGCAACCCTTGCTTGTTCTTCAAGTATTTCTTCTTGACGGTAAGCTTCTTCCCGGCGTTGTCTTTCTTCTTCCTCTTTACGAACGTCTTCCAATACTATATTAATAGCTTCTTTAACGGAATCCGCTCGTTGCAAGCGTATCACTTCTGACAGTCTGTAAGCGTATTCAAATAAATCAGGTTGAATTATTGTAACTGCATCAAGTTTTTCTTTTATTGAATTGTATTCTTTTGTTAGTTGATCGCGTGTTTCAGATTCTTTTTTTTGGAGTTCTTTGTATTCTTTGTTGTATTCAATAAATAGCTTTCCTGCGTTCGTATTCGGAAAATTGCCGATTATTTCAGAAAAAGCAGTTTCGTATTTCTGACAGTCGTCTATGAAACCACTATTTATTCCGATGTCAGCGCTATTTTCAAAATACTCGACAAAATCGGTCACTTTTTTATTCCACTTTTTAATAATACTTTGGTTACTAATATTATTTTCTTCAACACTTACATAGTATTCCAAGACTTTTCGAACACAGAAATATGCCGGAACTGCCAGTATTATCACAGTTAGACTTAAAAGCCATGAAATATCTGTTGCAAAAGTTACGATTATTGAAATAATAAGAGCAGCACACATAGCAAGTATAGCTATCGCAAGTTTTTTTGCAATATTTGTTTCGCCCTCGTTTTTGTATGCCAGCCCGTAGAGTTCTATGTTTTGTCTAGGATATCCAGAAAAAATAATGTGCTGTTTTTCGACACATGGTACCTTAAGTTCTTCTTCCAGAGCTTTATTTATTTTTTGGCGGTAATCCGAATCCAGTTCTTTTTGATTATACGAATAAACATCACCAACCCGATCCAATCTTTTCATTATTGATTCTGCTTTGTTAAACATTGTCGATATTTGGGATAATTCCTCTGTCATTTTCAGTCTTTCTGTTTTATTCATTTCTTTTTCCTCGCTTGCTTTTTTTAATCAATATTATTACCGGTCTAAAGTATACTGAAATACAAAAGGACCATTTCCTATAATAATAGAATTATTATTTTCATCAATTTTATAACAAGACCTCACATCGGAAAACATCCAGATAATCATTCTTTCGATATTAAGCAATGTATTTGAACCCTCTTCCTTCAATTTAATCAAACGGTCATACGGCTTTCTTGATAGATCATAAAAATCTTCAGGTTCAGTTCCTTTATGAAAATAGCAAAGGATCCTAGCGAAAATGGGAAATAAGTAAAATGTTTGTGCATGTTCAATATCTATATTTTCTTCACCATCTTCATGCAAATTGAAAAGAATATCATTTTGATTTAATGCATCTTTTTCGTACTTAGACAAATCTTCTGAAACAATAAACTTTACTAAAGGATTTTTATCTTCAGAAAGAATATCTGGATACTTTCCGAACTCCAAGTCGGAAGAACCTGCCGCATAAGCAATTATTGAAGCGATATTCATAATTACTGCATGTGTTTTTTCGTTAATTATTTTGTTACTGTCATGCATCAATGATTCCAAATAATTGAAGAAATAGAAGTGCTTCTTGCGATAATTGTCAGCTGTATAATATGCTTTTTGCCCTTGTGTCGAAAAAAACCATTCTCGATCACAGTGATTTGCAGAATCCGCCCATTCATAATTTAATGTAGGCATCTGAACTATTTGCGGTCTTTCTTCCAAGGTGCCCTTCGTTATTTTAATAAAATCTTTTAGAATAAAATCTTTGATATCCATATATATCTCCTCTCAAATAAATAAATTCTTAGCGGTTTTTTGTTAGGAAAGCAACGTAAAAAAATTGATTTCGGCAAAGCGATTGATGTTTTTTTAATTCTTTTACACAAAAACGAAATGGTCTTATGCTGGCAGCATAGAACTCATCTCATTGTTATTATACTCAATCATTGAGTATAAGTCAATACTCTGATTATGAGTTTTTTATAATAGTAAGTGAATACTTTTATATCGGAGGTAAACGGAATGGACTACCGCACGAGGATGCGCGATCTGCGCGAGGACAACGACCTGACGCAGGAGCAGGTCGGGAAGATACTAAACAAATCACAGCAAGGGTATAACCACATCGAGGCGGGGCGCGCAGAATTGAAGATCGAAGATCTTATAAAGCTATGCCGGCTTTATAAAGTGTCGGCGGACTATTTCATCGGCCTAAGCGACAAGAAATAAGACTTATTCCCGGGGCGCGTCGGCGCCTTTTTTCTTTGATTCTATCACACAAAAACGGAAAAGTCTTATGCTGAGAGCATAGAAATCGTGTTTTTTTGAAATTTTTTTGATTTTTTCGGGATTTTTTTCGATTTTTGTTTTTGAGGCGGTTTTTAAAAAAAACGGCTCGGGATTTACCTGAGCAAAGGTCCGGTTTGCGCAACGTTTTTTTGATCGGAAAGATAAAACGAAGTGATAAACAAGAATTTAGCGAAAAGAACGCAAGGGGACCCTTTTAAGGAAAGGTTCACCTTGACTCCTCTAAACCTTTCAGAGGGAAAGAAATATAAACAAGAATTTAGCGAAATGTTTGAACGATTGAATCAACAAACGACAGGCGCAAACTTCACCTATCCGTGTCGAGAGAACGTCTATGTCAATAGCTCACCCCTCTGGGGGAGCTGTCGACGAAGTCGACTGAGAGGGCACACGTGCGGTTGGTTGCTATTCGTAAAACCCTCTCCGTCACGGCGGGCGTAACACGCCGTGCCACCTCTCCCAAAGTGAGAGGTACCGGGTAGTGGTCGCTCGCCGCCTCGAGGTGAAATCCGTGCAGTTCCTCCGCTAAATTCTTGTTTATCTTTCTATTCCCTCTGTAAGGTTTTTGGAGGGGGTGGGAACCTTTTTGCCTAAAAAGGTTCCCACGCTCCGTTCTTTCGCTTAATTCTTGTTTACCGTTCTGATGTAACATTCCGCGCGAAAAAAAGACCCCGGGGACGTTCGGGTCCACGGGGTGTATGTTTGCTTTTGCTTATTTTGAGCCGACGCGTGTAACTGTGTAGCCGGCGTCTTCGAGCAGGGAGATGAGTCCCGCGTCGCCGACGTAGTGGGCAAGACCGACGGCGTAAAAGACCTTGTCTCCGTTTTTGAGGTACTCTATCGCCTTGTCGCGCATACCGAGGTTGCGGTCGTCGAGCATCTTTTTGTTATAGTCGTCGTAGAGCGCGATCTGCTTTTCGGTATATTTCGCGAGCGTTTCTTCGTCGACCTCCTCGGTCAGAAGGTCGAAGATCTCCTCGTCGCCCTTTACGTAAAGCTCGTAGAGATCCACTGTCTGCTTTGCAGTCTCTTCCGGATCCTCGAGCGAGTCGCCTATCAGGATCTGATAGAGTTCGTCGCTGAAAGATTGAAACATCTCGTTCTGCGCTTCCACAGACTCGATCTCGCGGACCTCGTATTCCCTGTCCTTCGCGTAATTCATCAGCAATACGTCGACTCCGGAGTCGGGCGAAAGGTCGGTATAATAGTCGAGCGTTTGCTGTTCAAGGGTCTGACTCCAGAACGACAGATCGAAGTTCTCGAACATCGCGGAGTAAAATCCCAGCTCCTTTGCCACGGCGACGAGTTTTTCATAAAGCTCGGGAGAAAGATGATCCTTTAATTTCGTTCCGTCTTTATACATAAATCCGCTGACGTATTTCATCATCGCGGCGTAGTCGTTCTGAAAAGCGACCGTGTCGCACTCGACGGCGAGGACGCCGCATCTGTCAAGAAAAGGCTTGAACCGCTCGACCGCCTCCGCGTTGCGTTCGTCGCCCACGTGGATAGTGCCGAGCATATAGAGCAGTCCTCCGTTTTCGGACTGGACCTTCCACAAAAACGGCGCCTCGGCGGGGTACCCGGCTTCAAGCTCGGCGTATTCAGCATCGTCCTTCGTCTCGGGAACGGAAGTATCTTCCGTCACGGGAGTTTTTTCGGTCTGCGCCGACGTCTGCTCCGGAGCGGAAGTCTGTTCGGGGCGCTTGCCCTCTCCGCAGGAGAACAGGGCGAACGCCATTAACAATATCAATAAGAGCGATATTATTCTTTTCATTTTTACCTTTTTCTCAAAAAGTCGTTTTGTCCGGTATTATTTCGTCTCCGCGTTCATCGGGAGCCTGACTTCGGCGTAACATCCGCCCTCGAGCGGCATACCGTTGTAGTAAACGAAACATTCGGTCCCGGAAAACGCCATGCCCGCCGGATCAGGCGCCTCGTCTTTTTCAAAAATAAACTTATAAAAACTGTCTTTGAGCTGTTCCTTTGCCGCCGCTTTCAGTTCAGCGGCGTCGGGAGAATAGATCTCAAAACCGCTCTTGACCGTCGCCGTTACGGGATCGACGTTGACCGGGATGACGAACAGCAACTCTCCTCCGGTCTGCGCGGCGTCGTCAGCGTACGTACATTTGTAAACCACGCTGATGAGCGCGTCCGACGCCTGCTTTATCTCATAATCGACTTTGAGCAGAACGTTTTTCGGCGCATTTTCGGACATTGCATCGTTTATCACGTCGTTTTCCATAAGGAGATCATAAAGCAGATCGTTTATTTCTTTATCCCTTTCATAGGTATTTTTGAATTCGGGATAAGAAATGCTGATATGCCCCTTGTTAACCTCTTTTTTTGCTGTCTCGTTCTCCTTCCCGTCTCCGCAGGCAAAAGCGGAAAGCAAAAAGAGAAACGACAGGACGATGAGCAAAACTGTCTTTACGGTCTTCATTTTTTTACTCCTTTTTTCGGTCTTCATTTTTGTACTCCTTTTTTCGGTCTTCATTTTTGTACTCCTTTTTTCGGTCTCGTTTTTACGGTCTCGGAAGGTTGAGCCTGAACCTCGCCGCGAGGAAACGTATCGTCATAACTACGACGAAGCCGACAAGCATACTGACGTATTCGGGTAGAGCGGGTACCAGATAAAACAGCAAAAAGCAGACGAGCGCCCCGGCTATCGACGCGGACGCGTACACGTGCTTGACGAATATGTAAGGTCTGTCGCCCGCGAAAACGTCGCGCATCACTCCGCCTCCGACGCCGGTCAGCACCGCGACGAACACGACGAGAAATCCGTTGTCGCCGAATCCCGCGTCGACCGCGATCTTTGCTCCGACGACGGTGAAGATCCCGAGTCCTGCGGAGTCAGATACGAGCAGAAGCAGTTCAAGCAGAGTGTGTTTCTTTTCAAAATACCGCCGTACGAACGGCAGGAACGTCACTACGGACGTCGATATGGCAACGATGATGTATACAGGATCCCGGAAAGTCGACGGAGGGGTTATGCCGAGGATAAGGTCGCGTATGATACCGCCTCCGGTCGCGGTCGTCAGTCCGAGCACGCAGATACCGAATATATCCATCCGCTTTTTTATGGCGGTGATGGCTCCCGAGATCGCGAACGCGACGGTACCGATTATTTCGAGAATCAGAATGAATATCTCCATAACGTTTCCCCCGAAAACGCGTTATTTACTGCTTTTATTATATTCGACCTTTGCCTTTTGTCAACCCTTGTTGTGGTTGTGTACGCGGCAGACGTAGTACGCTTTTTCCGCATTTTCAAAATTTTTTCCGAATTCCGTCGACGAAAAAACATCGATAACTTCAAATCCCGCCTCCGCGAGCGCGCGGCGCAGGGTGCGGTCGGAATGGTATTTTTCTCTTTGTATCTCATCCGAACGTGTGTACGTCCCGTCGGCGTTCTCTTTGAAAAACGAAAGATAGAAGTCGCAGATCTTCTTTTTTTCGTCATAATAGTTCTGCCACGAGCAAAAGAGTCCGTCTTCGTCGAAAACGTACGCGTTATCCGCGTAAACACACTCGAAACGGTAAAGCGTATTGACGTCGAAAACAAAGATACCCCCGTCCATCATAAAAAACGCGATCTTTGAAAGCGCGCCGCAAAGGGTCCTGTACGACGTGAGATAGTTCAGGCTGTCGAGCGAACAGACCGCCGCGTCGACCGTTCCGAAAAGATCGAGTTGTGTCAGATCCTGATTGAGGAAAAGCACGTCCCGCCCCGCCTTGCGCGCCTTTTTTGCGGCAAGCTCGAGCATACCTTCCGAAAGGTCGACTCCGATCATATCGAAATCTTCGGCAAGGATGCAGGTCAGTTCTCCCGTGCCGCAGGCGGCGTCGAGAACGATTTTCGGTCCATAGGAGCCGTACCGTGCCACGGCCTCTTTGAAAAAGCGGGCGTACGCCTCATAGTCGGCGGAAGAGTTGAGCGCGTCGTAATATTCGGGAAGTATTTCGTATTGACCGTAACTCATTTTTTGTCCTTTCTTCACGGAGTATGCCGAAGCATAAACGCGTTCGATCAAACATATTATTTATAATAATTGCATATAAATCATTGACAAACTTCTGTTATTTTGGTAAAATTGATAAACAGAGTCAAGAAAGATGCAGGTGATATTATGACCGAAGTGTACATAGTCAACGCAAGTCCGCTGTTCGACCCGCAAAAATGCGCGTCTGTCCTCTCTTCCTTGTCCGGAGAATTGTATCTCCACATCAAACGTAAAAAAATAACGGTAGACCGCGCAAGGAGCCTCGCCGGATACCTTGTCCTCGCTTACGCGGCAAGAAAAGCGGGTTATGATTTTTCGCTCGACGACGTCACTTTTGAGCCGAACGGCAAACCGTACCCCAAAAGCGGAAAAATGTTTTTTTCGCTTTCACATTCCGGCGACTATTCTGTCTGCGCCGTTTCCGACGGTCCGGTCGGAGTGGATATCGAGGCAAAGTCACGCGTCAGCCTGCTGATCTCGCGACGTTTTCTCGACGGAAAAGGAGTTGAAGAATGGACACGGCGCGAAGCAAAAGGAAAATTTACCGGAAAAGGCTTTACGGAGCCTGATGAACCGAACGCCGTCTATTCCGATTACGACTATGATGAATATCACGTCACGGTCTGCGCGAAGGAAAAAGCGGGAGAGATCGTCACCGTCACCCTTCCGGATTGAAAAAACATACAGCCGGGGAGAATACTCCCCGGTCTTTTTTATTTTTCGAGCAATATATCGGTAAGTTCTATTATATCTCCCGCGCCCATAACGACGATAAGGTCTCCGGGACGGGCGGTCTGTTTCAGATAGTCCGCTATCTCGCCGAACGACGGGAAGTATTTGGCTCCTTCGATCCTTTCGGCAAGCTGTTTTGACGAGACGCCGAAGGTGTTGACCTCACGCGCGGCGTAAATATCGGCGAAAACGACTTCGTCCGCATCTTTGAAAGCTCCGGCAAATTCGTCGAACAGTCCCGCGGTGCGGGAATAGGTGTGCGGCTGATAGACGCAGAGCAGTTTCCCTTTCGTCAGTTTGCGAAGACCGCCGAGCGACGCTTTGATCTCGGACGGATGATGAGCGTAATCGTCGTAAATATCGACGCCTTTCATCTCGCCCCTGTATTCTATGCGGCGCATTACCCCGCGGAAGGTCTCCATCGCTTTCGCGGCGCTCCGGGCGTCGACTCCGTTGATAAAGGAAGCCGCGATCGCAGCCGCCGCGTTGTACGCGTTGTGGTCTCCGGGGATCGAAAGCGTGACGTCGCACAGTTTTCCACCCTTGTATTCAAGCGAAAAGCGGGCAAATCCCTTTTCCGTGTGACCTGGGGCGACTATGCGAAAATCACACTCTTCACCCTTTCCGAAGGTGTACAGCTCTCCCTTGTACGTTTTCAAAGCGTCGAGCAGTTCCGCGTCGTCTCCGTTAGCGACGGTCTTTGACGCGATGGAAGAATAGCGCAAAAACGACTCCTTGATCTGTTCCATCGACTTGAAATAGTCGACGTGATCCATCTCGAGGTTGAGCAGGACAGCGGTGTCGGGGTGGAAAGAGAGAAAAGTGTCTTTGTACTCGCACGCCTCGAAAATAAAATTCTCGCTCTCGCCTACGCGGTACGCGCCGCCGAGTTCACGCACGTTCGCTCCGTTCAGAACGGTCGGGTCGAGTCCAAGCTCGAGGTAGATATGCGAGATCATACCGGTCACGGTGGATTTTCCGTGCATACCCGCCACACCGATACGGTTGCCGTAGCCAAGCATAATAGAACCGAGATAGTCTCCCCTGTAAAAAGTCGCGAGTCCGTTTTCCTTAGCGTAAACAAGCTCCGGGTTGCTCTCTGGGATCGCCGCGGTGTAAACGACGGCGTCGTACCCCTTGACGTTGTTCGCGGAGTGACCGATAAATACCTCGATCCCGTTTTTACGCAGCATTTCCACGGTGTCCGAATCGGTGCGGTCGCTCCCTCCGGTACGGATCCCGTTCTTTTTTGTGATGAGAGCAAGGGACGACATACTTATACCGCCGATACCGATAAAAAATACGGATCTTACCCCTTTTGGCAGAAAATCAATTGAATAATTATGCATATTCAAACACCCCAAAACCGCAGAATAATATCAAAAAAACGGTCATTTTTCAAAAAAATTCAATAAAAGTATAAAAATTGTACTCAATATATTAACAAATAACGGATATAATCGTTTTGTACAAAACTAATTCTAAGTGAATAATATTTTGGAGGGATCTATGACTATTACCGACATCAAAATCAGAAAAACGTTCGATGATATTCCGATGAAGGCGATAGTCTCTGTCACCTTCGACGATCAACTTGCCGTCCACGATATCAAAGTAATCAGCACTAAAGACAAGACATTTATCGTTATGCCGTGCAGGAAAAATCCCGACGGAACTTTCAGAGATATCGCGCACCCCATCAACGTTGGATTCAGAGCAGAGCTTGAGAGAGCGATCCTCGAGGCTTACGAAAAAAAGTTGATCGAACTGAGTGAAGAAACAGCGGCAAACGCGTCTTCCGAAGAAAACTGAAACCGTTACCTGATAAAAAGACTTGCGTCAAAATGGCGCAAGTCTTTTTTTACCGGTTTCAGCCGATGAGAGAGATTATCTCTTCCTTCGGGATGACGCCGACCGATTTATTGACCGGTTCGCCGTTTTTGAAAACGATGAGAGTGGGTATGCTCATAATTCCGA
>CACZZA010000004.1 GCA_902785485.1 uncultured Ruminococcus sp.
TTTGAGCTTTTCGTAAGCGGTGACGGTCTTGTCCTTGTCCGCCATCAGGGTAACTTCGGGATAGCCTTCCGCGTTGTTCGTCGTCGCGCGGATGCCGAAGCCGTAGAGGAACATTCTCGGGTTGTGGTTTTCGGAGAGGGTGCCGTACTGGTCGAACTCGGTCATGCGTCCGTCGCCGTCCATATCCTTCGATACGCTCTTGACCATCTTCGCCCAGTTGTCGACCGTCCATTCGTTGTTTTCGATCAGCTCGTAGGGAGAGGTCAGACCGTAGTCCGAGACTATCTTTTTGTTGAAGAATACGACGAACCCTATCGTGTGGATATTGAGCGCGCAGTTCGTGAAGTAGAGCTTGTCGCCGATGAGCAGTTCTTTGTTCGCGTTCTGGTCCCAGTAAGGCTTCGAGAGGTCGAACTGAGGCACGCTCTTGAGGTCGTAGAGCAGGTTTTCCTGAGCCATTGTCGCGAGACGCGCGCAGGACGCCAGAATAACGTCGAAGTCGGTCGAGCCGGACATTATCTGAGCGCGGGCGGAAGACAGGATATCGGAGACCTTCAACTGAGTTATAATGATGTTATACTTTTCTTCGAGGATCTGATTGCGTTTGGTGACCGCGACGGGGAGAGGCTCCTCCGCCTCGTCTTCTTCCGCCACGATATAATGCGTATTGTAAGAACTTCCCTCGTTCGTGATGAACGTGAACTCGTACCCACCGTAGTCGACGGCTTCGATCTTGGGATCGTCCTCGCTGTTGAGGTTTATCGTCTCGGCGTCCGGGTTCGTTTTGGGTCCTTCTTCGGTATCGCCTCCGCAGGCGACGAGGACCGGCAGGATCATCAATCCCGCGAGGAGTAAGGTCAAAAGCTTTTTCACAGTGTTTTTCATTGATTGTACCCCATAGACAGAATCAGTTGTTTTTAAAGTTTGAATACGTTTTTTCTATGCTTGCTTTGATGGCTTTTTCGTGTCTCGCGAAGTTTCTCGAGATCTCGTTCGTCGCGATGTCCACATCAAGCACTTCGGAGCGGATGTTGCCGAAGTTATAATACATTCCGACGTCGTAAACGCAGTTGTCGCGCAGGATGTAGAGGTATTTCCTCGACTCCTCGTCGCGGGTGTAGCGGCGCGCGAGCAGGGTGTCGAACCAGGTCGGGACGGTGATGAGAGACGAATAGTAGTTCATATCCTCGATGATGCGTCCGGTACGGTCGAGGTCTTCGACGACTGACGGCAGAGCAAACAGATTGCATTGGAACTGATACATCGTCTTGAACTCTTTTTGGTTAGAGTCGTACTTCGGGAACGGGACGATACCGAATTCGCTCTCCATATCGGCGAATTGCTGGACGCTTCCCTCGCCGGTGTAGTGGAACATATAGAGATCCTGCATGAAGAGGGAGCGCAGATAATTCCATTTGTGGGTGAATCCGTGCGGATCGACCGTGCTGTTCGTCATATCGTAGCAGACCGTGTTGTCGGAGAAGACGGCTTTGAGCTTTTCGTAAGCGGTGACGGTCTTGTCCTTGTCCGCCATCAGGGTGACTTCGGGATATCCGTCTTCGTTGTTCGTCGTCGCGCGGATCCCGAACGCGTAGAGGAACATCCTCGGGTTGTGCCGTTCGGAGAGGGTGCCGTACTGATCCCATTCGGTCATACGTCCGTCTCCGTCCATATCCTTCGATACGCTCTTGACCATCTTCGCCCAGTTGTCGACCGTCCATTCATTGTTTTCGATCAGCTCGTAGGGAGAGGTCAGTCCGTAGTCGGAGACTATCTTTTTGTTGAAGAATACGACGAACCCTATCGTGTGGATATTGAGCGCGCAGTTCGTGAAGTAGAGCTTGTCGCCGATAAGCAGTTCTTTGTTCGCGTTCTGGTCCCAGTAGGATTTCGACAGATCGAACTGAGGCACGCTCTTGAGGTCGTAGAGCAGGTTTTCCTGCGCCATCGTCGCAAGACGGTTGCAGGATGCCAGGATCACGTCGAAGTCTGTCGATCCGGACATGATCTGCGCGCGGGCGGTGGAAAGTATATCAGAGGTGTTGAGTTGCGTTATCACCACGTTGTATTTCTCTTCGATTATCTGATTGCGTTTCGTTATCGCGACGGGGAGCGGATCGGATTCTTCTTCCTCTTCCGCCACGATATAGCCTGTGTTGTACGCGGTGCCTTCGTTCGTAAGAAATGTAAACTCGTACCCATCGTAGTCGACAGCTTCGATCTTGGGATCTTCTTCGCTCTGTATCGCGACGGTTTCCGCGTCGGGATTGACGGACGGACCTTCGGCAGCGCCGTTCCCGCAGGCGACGAAAACGGGCAAGACGGTCAACCCCGCGAGGATAAAGGCGAAGAATTTTTTCGTACAGGTTTTCATATCGCACCTCCGAATCTTGATTATGTGTAAACATTTTATCATAAATGTGTTAACATTTCAAGTCTTTTTATATAAAATACACAAATATTTCCGGAAAGAAACCGGCGCCGGACCGCAAAATGCACCGAGCCGGTCTCTTTGCGTGCGGGACGGACCGAAAAAAGGGGTCTTCGGCGCGGAAGATCCCTTTTTGTCACTGTTATGCGTCCGTCAGTTGAGTTCGAACGATTTGTAGGTCTTGTCTATATCGGCTTTTGTGGCTTTCTCCACTCTTGCGTAACTGCGCGAAATATTCGCTGTCGTGATGTCGACGTCAAGCACGCTCGTGCGGATGCTGCCGAAGTCGTAGTAGAGACCTATGTCGTACACGCAGTTGTCGCGCAGCAGGCGCAGATACCTTTCGGATTCCTCGTCGCGGGTGTAGCGGCGGGTCAGCAGAGTCTCGAACCACGTGGGAAGCGTGATCGTCGAGGAGTAGAAGTTCATATCCTCGATGATGCGTCCGGTGCGGTCGACGTCCTCGATGACGGACGGAAGGGCGAACAGGTTGGTGTTGACCTGGTACATCGTAAGATAGTCTTTCTGGTTGGAATCGTATTTCGGGAACGGGATGACTCCGAATTCGCTCTCCATATCGGCGAACTGCGTGATGCAGTCGTCGCTCGTGTAGTGGAACATATACAGATCCTGCGTGAACAGCGAACGCAGATAGTCCCACTTGTGGGGGAAGCCGTGCGGGTCGACTGAGCTTGAAGTCATATTGTAGCAGACGTTGGCGTCGGAGAACACCGCTTTGAGTTTTTCGTAGGCGGTGACGGTCTTGTCCTTGTCCGCCATCAGAGTAGGCTCGGGATAGCCGTTTTCGTTGTTGGTCGTCGCGCGGATGCCGAACGCGTAGAGGAACATCCTCGGGTTATGATTTTCGGTCAGCGTGCCGTACTGGTCGATCTCGGTC
This sequence comes from uncultured Ruminococcus sp., assembly GCA_902785485.1. Classification (GTDB taxonomy): domain Bacteria; phylum Bacillota; class Clostridia; order Oscillospirales; family CAG-272; genus RUG13077. The sequence goes on from CACZZA010000004.1 coordinate 3,330, forward strand.
ATACGTCCGTCGCCGTTCATATCTTTGGAAACGCTCTTTACCATTTCCGCCCATTTGTCGACGGTCCACTCGTTGTTCTCGATGAGGTCGTACGGGGATTCAAGTCCGTAATCGGAGACGATCTTTTTGTTGAAGAATACGACGAATCCGAGCGCGTGGATGTTGAGCGCGTTGTTGGTGAAATAAAGCTTGTCGCCGATCAGCAGTTCGGAATTCGCGTTCTGGTCCCAGTAGGGCTTCGAGAGGTCGAACCTCGGTACGTCGCGCAGATTGTACAGCAGGTTTTCTTTCGCCATCGTCGCGAGAGTCGAGCACGACGCCAGTATGACGTCGAAGTCGGTCGAGCCGGACATTATCTGGGCGCGCGCGGTCGAAAGCAGGTCTGACGTGCGGAACTGCGTTATGGTTATGTTGTATTTTTCTTCGAGTATGTTGTTTCGTCTGATCAACGCCGACGGAAGAGGAGCTTCTTCCTGCCCTTCCTCCGCTACGATATAACGGGTGTTGTAGTCGTTGCCCTCTCTCGTGAGGAAGGTGAATTCGTATCCGCCGTAATCGACAGCTTCGATATGCGGATCGTCGTCGAGCAGCGCCGGGTCGAACGCCGTTTCTCCGTCTTCGAGAGTTTCGATCCCGGTAACGCCCTTCGTCTCTTCCGCGTCCGATCCTCCGCACGAAGCGAGAGTGAACGCGAACGCTGTCAGAACGAAACAGAACGCCAGGATAAGTGACAGGGTCTTTCTCATGTTTTCTCCTTTGATGCGCGTAACGCGCGGCAGGGTGTGGTCTTTCGGTATTGAAATATTACCATCAAGACGCGCTTTTGTCAAGGAAGAGAGTGCGGTTCCGTGATAAAAAAGCGGTTTTTGCATTTTTTCAATGTAAATTGCTCCGTTTTTCTTGACAAAGCGGGAAAAATGATTTATTATTATTTTAATATGGGTTAGTATCGTTGATAATAATTCATCAATAAGTTTTTCTCAGATATGACATCGCAATAATTGATAAGGAGGTGCTGTATGGAATATTTGATTTACGTATTCTGCGCTTTGGCCGGGATCCTCATCGGCTTCTTCGTAGGTTTTCTGATCCGCAAGAAGATCGCCGAGGCTAAGATCGGAAGCGCCGAAGAAGAAGCAAAGAAACTGGTCGAAGAGGCAAAGACTCAGGCTGAGACTCAGAAAAAAGAAGTCCTGCTTGAGGCAAAAGAAGAAAGCCTTCGTCTTAAAAACGAGCTTGAACGTGAGATAAAAGACAGACGCAACGAGGTTTCGAGACTCGAGCGGCGCGCCGCGTCGAGAGAAGAAGCGCTCGAACGCAAGATGGATCAGCTTGAAAAGAAGGACGAGACCTTAAACCGCAAGATCAAAGAAAACGACGAACTGAAAGTCAAACTCGAAGAGATACGCGAGCAGGAGTTCAAAAAACTCGAAGAGATCGCCGGGATCACCGCGGCGGAAGCCAAGAAGGAGCTTGTCCAGCGCATTGAGGACGAGGTCAAACACGAAGCCGCCCAGAAGATCATGGAGATCGAGGCTCAGCTCAAGGAAGAAGCCGACGAGAAAGCGAAAAACATCATCTCGCTCGCTATCCAGCGCTGCGCCGCGGACCACGTTTTCGAGACCACCGTATCCGTTGTTCCTCTGCCTAACGACGACATGAAGGGACGCATCATCGGCCGCGAGGGCCGCAACATCCGCGCTATTGAAACGCTGACGGGCGTCGATCTCATCATCGACGACACTCCCGAGGCGATCACCCTTTCGGGATTCGATCCCATACGCCGCGAGGTCGCCCGCATAGCGCTTGAAAAGCTCATTTCCGACGGACGCATACATCCCGCCCGCATCGAAGAAATGGTCGAAAAGGCGCGCAAGGAAGTCGACAACTCCATCAAACAGGCGGGCGAAAAGGCGATATTCGAGACCGGCGTACACGGGATCAACAACGAACTCGTCAAGCTGCTCGGACGTCTTAAATACCGCACGAGCTACGGTCAGAACGTACTCCGTCATTCCATCGAGGTCTCTCTCCTCTCCGGCATGATCGCCGATGAGATCGGCGCCGACGCGACTCTCGCGAAGAGAGCGGGCCTGCTCCACGACATCGGTAAGGTGCTGACTCAGGAGGTCGAGGGATCGCACGTACAGATAGGCGTCGACCTTGCGAAGAAATATAAGGAGAGCAAGGACGTTATCCACGCTATCGAGGCTCACCACAACGACGTGGAGCCGAGAACGGTCGTCGCTATGATAGTCCAGGCGGCTGACGCCATTTCGGCAGCCCGTCCCGGCGCAAGGCGCGAAGATCTCGAGAACTACATCAAGCGTCTGCAGAAGCTCGAAGAGATCGCAAACTCGTTCCCAGGAGTCGAAAAATCCTATGCTATCCAGGCGGGACGCGAAGTCCGCATCATGGTCAAACCGAACGAAGTCAACGACGAGCAGATGGTGCTTATCGCCCGCGACATCGTCAAGAAGATCGAGGAAAACCTCGAATATCCCGGTCAGATCAAGATAAACGTTATACGCGAAAGCCGCGCGACCGATTACGCGAAGTGATCGGCTGACGGTTTACATATAAATATTTATATAGAACTCTAACCGAAACAAGGACGAAACGTCTTGATATATATTTATATGAAGCAAAACCGCACGGTCCGTTTAAGAAACAAAAAACGGACCGTGTATCTTTTTTCCGGAGGCAGAAAATGAAAATACTCGCTTTGGGCGATATTGTAGGAAAGAGCGGAGTCGACGCTCTGTGCGCGACGCTGTGGGAAATTCGCAGGGAAAACGGGATAGACTTCGTTACAGCCAACTGCGAAAACGCGGCGGAGGGCAACGGGGTCGACAAGGCGTCCGCCGAACGCCTGCTCGCGTCGGGATGCGACGTATTGACCTCGGGCAACCACGTATGGAAACGAAACGATATATATTCGTTCCTCGACGACTCTCCGTATATCGTCCGTCCGATGAACTATCCTTCCGACGCGCCCGGCAAGGGATGGACGGTGGTCGACGCGCGCGGGATACGCGTCCTTGTTATGAACGTACAGGGGACTGTGTATATGGAAAGCCTCGACGACCCGTTCCGCGCAGTCGAGAGGACGCTCGAACGCGAAAAGGGCGGATACGACGTCGCCGTTCTCGACGTCCACGCGGAGGCTACGTCCGAAAAAGCGGCGCTGGCTCGGTGCTTCGACGGAAAAATAACATTCGTCTTCGGCACGCATACACACGTGCAGACTGCCGACGAGCGGATACTCCCAAACGGGAGCGCGTTTATCACCGATCTCGGTATGTGCGGTCCCGACGACTCGATACTCGGAGTAAAGTGCGACAACGTGATACGCAAGCTCAGAAGCAAGCTCCCCGTGAGATTTGAACCCGCCCCGGGCAAGGTCACTCTGCACGGAGCCGTGGTGACGCTCGGGCACAAAGGCGGTGTTTACCCGGTCGAAAAGATCGAAAGATTTGTAAAATAAAAAAGCAGACCGTTCTTCGCGTTGCATCCCGCCGCGAAAAGAACGGTCTGTTTTTATCAGTCGTTCATATCCGGTCTGACCTCGTAAAGTATGAAATAATCAGAAGATCGCAGTTTTCGATATAGTAAAAAAACACGCTTTGCAACATTTTTTTAAGAAAATCGCAAAAAAGTATTGCAAAATGATCCGGGATAGGGTATAATACAAAGCGTATTGTCGGCAAAAACGCTTCGCCGACCGAATCTTCTCGGAAGGAATTACTGTTATGGAAATACTCAAAGTATCGTCAAAATCGAGTCCGAGCCTTGTCGCCGGCGCTCTTGCCGGTGTTATCACCGATAAGGGACAGGCGGAGCTTCAGGCGGTCGGAGCCGGAGCGGTCAATCAGGCTGTCAAGGCGATAGCGATCTCGCGCGGTTTTCTCGCTCCCTCGGGAGTCGAATTGTACTGCGTCCCGTCTTTTTCCGAAGTCGAGATCGACGGAGAGACACGTACCGCGATAAAACTGCTCGTACAGACGAAATGATAATTAAATAAAGACGCCGCGGGAGGGCTTTTACAAAAGTCCTCCCGCGGTCTTTTTTTATGCTTCTTTTTCCAACTCCTCCTCGCTTTTCAGTTCCGGTCTGCGTATGAGGGAGGCGCGGATGACTCCGACCGATACGTCGTCGTCGCGTCCGCTCCTTTCCTTAGCGCAGGTAAGTATGTCGTCCGCCAGAGTCTGAAGGTCGCGCGAGCGGTATGACGCCAAAATTTCACACAGCTTTGCGCTGTCGGCTTGCGTCTGGACCGCTCCGTCGCTGACCATGACTATAACGTCGCCGTCCTTTATTTCAAACTTCACCTCCTCCGCGTTTACTTTTTTTACGATGCCGAACGGGGTCGTGTTCGAGGTTATCTTGAAGATGCGGTCGCCCCTCAGAACGTAGGACGACGCGGCTCCGCCCTTGATGAACGACGCTTTGCCGTTCATGAGGTCGAACTCGAACAGGTCGACCGTCGCGAAGCATTCCGTGTTTTTGCTCCGCAAAAAGTTGTTCAGCATCTCGAGCGCGACCGGTTTTGAGTTGCCCGCCTCGAGCATCCTGCGTAAGAACACTCCGCAGAGACGCGAGGTCAGCGCCGCCTCGCTTCCGCTCCCCATCCCGTCGCTTATCAGCGAATAAAAGTAGTTTTCTCCGGTGTCGAACATACAGATACAGTCTCCGCTGAACTTCTCGCCGTCTTTTTCTTTGTTTGCGGAGGCGTATTCCGCGCAGAAGCGCTTCGCTCTTGTCAGGGACATACTGACTTCGTCTCCGTCGACCTCGAATTCCGGCGGATCAAGCTCGATCCCGAGCAGTTTTTCATAAGCGGAGCGCACCTCGTTCGCCGACGCTCTGACTTTGCCGAGGTCTATCCCTCCGACGATGACCGATGTTCTTCTTTTTCCGTAGACCGATACGCTTTTAGCGTACAGACCGAGATAACGCGACGCCTCGGTCAGTTTTTTCGTTTTCGCCTCGTCTACTGTGTATTCGGAGGAGTGGCGCAGGGTCGCTTCTTTGAGCAGATGTCCCATCGCCTCGTAGTCGAGAGCGACGGTCTCCGCCTTGTTTTGTTTGATAAGGTCTTCGAGCAGCCGTCCGTGCAGCTCGTTTATCCTTTCTATCAGCTTGTCCATTTTCCGACAGCGGTTTTTCATGTATCCCGCGACGTCGTCTAAGGACGCAGAGCCGTTTTCGACGACTCCCCGCGCGATCTTGCGGAAAACGTCCGAGGTCGACGAGTATTCTTTTTTCCAGCAGACCGAATGAAGAGCGCATTTGGGGCAGAACTCGTCGCAGACCTTGTCGCAAAGCTCGGACGCGTCGACCGAGTTCACGCGCGATTGCTTGTCGGAGAGGGTAAAAAAGGTCTTTGACAGCTCACCGAACGCCTCCGAAAGGGTTTCGAGCCGCCGTTTTGCCGCCTCTTCCCGCTTTTCGGCTACGACGTCGCGCCTCGCCTCTTCGGGATCCGCGGTCTTGAATATCTTTATCTTTTCCGGAAGTGAAGTCGCGCATATCGACGAATAGACGACGATCCCGCCGATCAGCTCGGGAAGGAATTCCCTCGCGGCGGAAACGCCTCCGACGTAGAACGAACAGACCGTTCCGAACAGCGCGGCGACCGAGAAGGCGGCGGCGTTGCCCGCTCTTTTGAAAATCGCGTAGGCTATCCCGATCAGAGCGACGGCGGGAGAATAAGCTATCCCCGACGCCATCCCGCAGACGATCCCGTAGACTCCTCCGCGCAGGACCCCGCCCTTGCCCGCCGCGAAAAGAGTTATGATCATCGCGGCAAATTTAGAAAGAGAGAAGCCGAATACCGTTATCCCGTCGAGGGCGAACACGCTGAGGAATATCACGCCGAGCAGCGCAAGCTCGCCCTTTTCGGTAAGCGCGTTACGCTTGTCGAAAGCGTATGAAAAAAGCAAAAGAGAAAGGGGAGCTATCATTATTTCAGCCGCCGCTCCGAGCGTGTCGTACAGCAGAAATCCCGTGACGGACGCGCGGTAAGCCGCTATGAGGAGCGCGGAGGCAAAGACCTCGATCGCCCTTATCTTCAACGGCTCCGAGAAAAGAGCGAACGTCTTTTTTTCCATTCCGAACGTCCGGTAGACGAGGATCCTGCCTAAGAAAAGGGCGGTATAGATAAGCGTCAGCGGGAGCGCCATACCGTAAGGATCCGTCACCGCTCCGAGCAGAAGTCCCGCGAACGACCACGGCGCGAAGCTTTTCAGCGAACACATGAACGCGTACCCGAGCGGTATCGACGAGAACGCGACGTTCGAGTGTGAATATATAAAGGTCAGGAGCGCGAGAGACGCGCCTTTTGCAAAGTAAACGAGCGTTTCGCGCAGTCGCTCGTCGGGGATCGCCGCCCGTCCCTCCTCTCTGACGAAATAATTGCCTAAGTATCTGCGGAAAATATCTCCCGCTTTTTCTTTTCCCGTCTTTTTGACGTCCATTTCATTCCTTTCCGCCGGAAAACCGCGTTTCCGGCTTTTTTTGTTGAAGTGACGCCATTATACCCCGGGTGATAAAAAAACTTTGTCTGCTTTTAGGGAGAAAAAATGTTCTTTTTTTGTTTGCTTATGCCGTAAAAGAAAAAACACCCTTTTTTCGCGCGAAAAAAACGGAGATATTTTTGTTTTGCCCGGACCTTGCGTCGGTTTTTCACGTACGGTTTTTCCGATGGCGTACGTCTTTGCCGCGGAATAAACTGAGAAAGGGAAAATTTTTTTCGTCCCGGACGTTTAAGTTCCGCCCCCGAATGACAGAATAAGAGCGGAAGACAAAATGAAAACGAGAGAAAAGGGAGTTGAAAAAATGCAGATAAAACGCGGAGATATATTTTACGCCGACCTCAGTCCGGTAGTAGGGAGCGAACAGGGCGGACTTCGTCCCGTACTTATAATACAGAACGACGTCGGCAACAGATACAGTCCTACGGTCATCGCCGCCGCCATCACGTCGCGCCTCGGAAAAACGCGGATGCCGACCCATATCGAGGTACGCTCGTCGCGCGACGGACTCGCGAAGGACTCAGTCATCCTGCTCGAGCAGATACGCACGCTCGACAAAAGACGGCTTCGCGAGAGGATCGGGCGCGCAGACGACGAAACGATGTCGCGCGTGGACGGAGCGCTGTCCGTGTCTTTCGGCCTTTCCACGCGAGGCGCGGACCGACCGGAAACGGTGGGTTGACGTCCGGTTTTTTACTAAAACGTTTGACAACAGACCGGGGGGAGCGGCGTTACGCGGGCTTTCCCCGGTCTGCGCGTCCCTTTTTGCAAAGAAAAAACCGTTCCACGTGTAAAAAGTGCAATTGACTTTCGCCGTCCGTTGGATTATTATATAATCAAGAATATAATATTCCGAATAAAGGGGACGTTTATAATGCTTGACGAACTTATAAAAATGTCGCGCAAATACGGGTCAGATCCCGACTACGTGCTTGCCGGGGGCGGAAACACCTCGTTCAAGGACGGAAGCACGCTCTGGATCAAAGGCTCGGGGACCTCGCTTTCGACAATAACCGAGGACGGTTTTGTCAAAATGGACCGCGCCATGCTTAAAGAAATGATGAAAAAGACCTATCCCGCGTCTTCGGCTGAACGCGAGGCGGAGGTCCTTTACGATATGAGCCGGGCAAGGCTCCGCGGCGAAGAGGGCAAACGTCCGAGCGTCGAGACCCTGCTCCACGATCTGTTCGGGGAGTCTCTCGTTCTCCACGTCCATCCCGCGCTCGTCAACGGACTGACCTGCGGCAGAGAAGGAGAAGCGGCGGCGAAAAAGCTCTTCCCGAACGCCGTCTGGGTCCCTGCTTCGGATCCCGGATTTACGCTTGCCTGCCTCTGCAAAAAGAAGATGGACGAGTATGAAAAGACTCATTCAAAGAGCGCAAACGTACTCTTTCTGCAAAACCACGGCATTTTCTTCGCGGCGGATACTCTCAAAGAGATGGATCTTCTCGTTTCGTCCGTTATGGATAAGCTGAAAAAGAAGGTCAGCCTGCCCGAACTGCCCGAAGAAAAGATCGACGGTGAAAAAGCGGTCGCCGTCCTCCCCGTTCTCCGCGCGCTCGCCGGAGAGGGAAAGGAAAAATGCGGCTTCGCCGTCATATCAAGCGACGCGGTATCTCTTTCGTTCGCAAAGGATAAGGAGGCGTTCAAGGCGGTCGAACGCCCGTTCACTCCCGACCACATCGTCTACTGCAAGGCGAGATGGCTATATCTCGAAAAGACCGACCGCGAATACGCGGTCAAAAAATGGAACGCCTTTACCGAAAAGAACGGATACGCTCCGCGCGTCGTTCTGATAAAGGATGTCGGCGCAGTCGGCTGCGGAGATACTTATAAGATCGCCTCGACCGCGATCACCGTAGCTAAGGACGCGATGAAGATAGCCCGCGCGTCTCTCTCGTTCGGCGGTCCTCTGCCTATGGCTCCCGCAAAAGAAAAATTCATCATAAACTGGGAGGTCGAGTCCTACCGCTCGAAGGTGTCGCTCGGCTCGGGGACCGGTCTCCGTCTCGGCGGTAAAGTCGCCGTCATCACCGGCTCCGCGCAGGGCTTCGGAAAGGGCATCGCGGAGGCTCTGCTTGAAAACGGAGCGTACGTCGTCATCGCCGATATGAACTACGAGGGAGCGAGGGAAGTCGCCGACGCGTTCTGCGAAAAATACGGCAAAGGGCGCGCCGTCGCCTGCTCGGTCAACGTCGCGGACGAGGAGTCGGTCAAAGCCATGCTCGACCTGACCGTTACGACCTACGGCGGACTCGATCTGTTCGTGTCTAACGCGGGTATCGCGAAGGCGGGCGGACTTGAAGAAATGCAGAAAAAGACGTTCGAGCTTGTCGCCTCGGTCAACTACACGGGATTTTTCCTCGGAGCGAAATACGCGTCGCGGGTAATGAAGATACAGAGAGAAGTCAAGCCCGACTACACCGCGGATATAGTTCAGGTCAACTCCAAATCCGGACTCGAAGGCTCTAAAAACAACTTCGCGTACGCGGGAAGCAAGTTCGGCGGCATCGGACTCGTTCAGTCGTTCGCGCTCGAGCTTTGCCCGTACGGGATAAAGGTCAACGCCGTCTGCCCGGGAAATTACCTCGACGGACCGCTGTGGAGCGATCCCGAAAAGGGACTGTTCGTACAGTATCTCAAGGCGGGCAAGGTCCCCGGAGCGAAAAACGTCGGGGACGTGCGCGCGTACTATATGGCCAAAGTGCCGATGAACCGCGGATGCCTGCCCTCCGACGTCGCCCGCGCGATCTGCTACCTTGTCGAACAGCAGTACGAGACCGGACAGGCGCTCCCCGTCACCGGCGGACAGGTCATGCTGTCGTGAGGTGACTTATGAACGAAAAAGAACTCATCGAAAGGCTCAACGCCGATACGAAAGAAGAACGCCTCTCCGCGCTCCGCGGTCTGATGGCGCTCCATAAGTCGGGAGTCCTCCCGGCGCCCGAAAAAACGGGTTTCGTCAACAACCACATACATACGACCTACTCTTTTTCGCCGTATTCGCCGACCAAAGCGCTCTATACCGCGTGGAAAAGCGGACTCCGCACCGCGGGGATCATGGATCACGACTCGTCGTCCGGCGCCCGTGAATTCATCGAGGCCGGAGAAATAATAGGAATGCCGGTCACCTGCGGAGTCGAGCTTCGCGTCAGGGGTTTTGACGCGCCGCTTGACGGATACCGCATCAACAATCCCGATCAGAACGGCGTCGCGTACGTCGCTCTGCACGGCATCCCTCACCAAAATATCGAAAAGGTCGGGGAATGGATGGCGCCTTACCGCCGCGCGAGAGACGAAAGGAACGAAAAAATGTGCGGACGTCTTTCGGAGATTTTCGCCCCGTACGGCGTGACGCTCGACTATAAAGCCGACGTTCTCCCCGAGTCGAACCGCAAAGAGGGCGGCAGCGTCACCGAGAGGCATATCCTGTTCGCGCTCGCGAAAAAACTGATAGCGAAATATCCGTCGCCGGCGGACCTTCTCGAGCTGTTGAAACAAAAGCTCGGCATCGCGGTCTCGCAAAAGGCGGAAGGACTCATCCTCGCCGGAGAGAGCGACCCTTATCTCTATCCGTACGACCTGCTCGGAGTCCTCAAATCCTCGCTTGTCGAGAAGTTCTATATCAACGCGACGGACGAATGTCCGGACGTACGCGAATATATCGCCAAAGCGAAAGAGTTCGGCGCGATCTCGGCTTACGCATACCTCGGAGACGTCGGAGACTCGGTCACCGGCGACAAAAAGGCGCAGAAGTTCGAGGACTCGTATCTGCCTCTCCTGTTCGACACACTGAAAAAGCTCGGCTTCAACGCCGTGACCTATATGCCGTCGCGCAACACCCGCGCCCAGCTCGACAGAGTTATGGAGATGTGCCGCTCGAACGCTCTGTTCGAGATCTCCGGAGAGGATATCAACTCTCCGCGCCAGTCGTTCGTCTGCAAGGCGATGGCGGACCCCGCGTTCGCGCATCTCACCGACTCGACCTACGCTCTGATCGGACACGAGATCGCGGCGACGAAGGACGGAAACGACGGTATGTTCACCGAAAAAACGTGCAAAGAATATCCCGACCTCGCGTCGAGGATAAGCCGTTTTGCAAAGATCGCCGGAAAGTAACGGGCGCTAAAACGCTATTTTTGCAATCAAATCAATGCAAAAATGCTCGATTTTTCCGGGTGAAAAAAGACCGAATACGCCCGGAAGATCAGTTAGTCAAGCTGATGTCCGGGCGTTTTTCACACGCTTTTCAAGCGTCGGCTGACCTATTGCTTTTATGCAGAAACGGTGCTATAATTTATTAAAATAAAAAATAAACTCTATATTTCCCGATCTGGAGAAAAAATATGATAAAATACAGCGAAAACGGACTTTCCGACGCCGAACTGCGCGGCTCGCTCATCGAGGCGGTCAAAGGCAAAAAACCGAAAAAAGTCCTGCTCCTTCCCCCGGACGCGACGCGGCTTTACTCGGGCGCAGGGAAGATCTGCAACATCTACTATCACTACTTCAGCGAATTCTGCCAAGTCGACGTTATGCCCGCGCTCGGCACCCACGAAAAAATGAGCGAGGCGGAATGCCGGATGTTTTTCGGAGACGTTCCGTACGACAGGATCATAGCGCACGACTGGCGGCGTGACGTCGTCAAGCTCGGCGAAGTCCCCGCAAAATACGTTTCCGAGGTTTCCGAAGGACTCGTGAACGACAAGATCGACGTCGAGGTAAATAAACGCCTTGTTTCGGGCGAATACGATCTCATTATCTCGATGGGGCAGGTCGTCCCTCACGAGGTCGTCGGGATGGCGAACTACTCGAAAAACATTTTCGTCGGATGCGGCGGCTCGTCGATGATAAATTCGTCACACATGCTCGGCGCGTTCTACGGGATGGAACGCATCATGGGGCGCGATTTTTCGCCCGTACGCAAGGTGTTCGACTACGCCGAGACGCACTTTATACAGAATATCCCCCTTCTCTACGTTCTGACTGTCACGACCAACACCGGGGACAAAACGAATATCCACGGTCTGTTCATAGGACGCGAACGCTCGAATTTCGAGGCGGCGGTCAAGCTCAGCCAGGAAAAGAACCTTATCTATCTCGACAGGCCTCTGCGTAAAACGGTCGTCTACCTCGATCCGCGCGAGTTCAAGTCGACGTGGCTCGGAAACAAGGCGGTCTACCGTACCCGTATGGCGATAGCCGACGGAGGCGAGCTTATCATCATCGCTCCCGAGGTCTCGAAATTCGGCGAAGATCCCGAGAACGACAGACTCATACGCAAATACGGCTACGTCGGGCGTGAAAGAGTGCTTGAACTCGTAAAAGAAAACGACGACCTGAAAGCAAATCTCTCGGTCGCGGCGCACCTCATCCACGGCTCGTCGGACGGACGTTTTTCGATCACCTACGCGGCGGGCAAGCTGACAAAGGAAGAGGTCGAGGGCGCGGCGTTCAAATATATGCCGGTCGAAGAGGCACTCGCAAAATACGATATAAAGACGCTGAAGGACGGTTACAATACCGTCGGAGGCGAGGAAATATTCTACATCTCCAACCCGGCGCTCGGACTCTGGGCGACGAAGGACAAGATAACGAAATAAAACCACTTTCATTATAAAGAGGAGTGTACTTATATGTCGCAGAAAAGAAACGTAGTCGTCTGCCAGTCCGGCGGACCTACTCCCGTCATCAACAACTCGCTGCGCGGAGTCATCGAAGCGTGCCGCGACTATCCCGACGTGTTCGGGACAGTCTACGCGGGCTTTCACGGAGTCGAGGGGATCCTGAACGAAGAACTGCTCGACCTTTCGTCGCAGGCACCTGAGGAGATCGCGCTGCTGCGCACGACTCCGTCCGCAGGCTCGATCGGCTCGTGCAGATATAAGCTCAAGGCGAACAACCCCGAAGACACCGAACGCGTTATCGAAGTCCTCAAAGCGCACGACGTAGGCTATCTGTTCTATATCGGCGGAAACGACTCGATGGATACCGCGAACAAGCTCAGCATCGTCGCGCGGGAACGCGGACTCGAGCTTGTTTCTGTCGGCGTTCCGAAGACCATCGACAACGACGTCGGCGATTCCGAATTCAAACTCATCGACCATACGCCCGGCTACGGCAGCGTCGCAAAATACTGGGCGACGGCCGTGCAGAACGCGAACGAGGAGAACGCGGGAAGCTGCCCGTCCGACCCGGTGCTCGTGCTTCAGGCTATGGGAAGAAAGATAGGCTACATCCCCGCGGCGGCAAGGCTTGCCGATCCGAAGCGCGAGATGCCGCTCCGTATCTATATGGCGGAGTCGGGCTTTACTCTCGACGCGCTCGCCGAGGACGTCAACAGCCTGCTCAAGACCGCGGGACGCGCGATCGTCGTCGTCAGCGAAGGTCTTGACGTCGGCTCGATAGGCGAGACCAAAGACAACTTCGGTCACACTCAGTTCGGCGCAAGTCAGACGACCGTCGAGCAGACCGTCGTAAATTACTTGAATTCCAAAGGACTCGCGGCAAGAGGCTCTGCGAGAGGCAACGTCTCCGGTACGGATCAGCGCTCCTGCATCAATCTCGCCTCGGCGACCGACCTTGACGAGGCTTACGCCCTCGGGCGCAAGGCGGTCGAGATCGCGGTCAAGGACGGCAACGGCTATATGTCGACGATCTTACGCAACGAAGGCGACACGTATTCGGTGCGTTACGACAAGGTCCCGCTCGGACGCGTCGCGAACAGCGAACGCACGTTCCCTTCGGAATGGCTGACCAAAGACAGGAACGACGTCACGGACGATTTTCTGCGCTACGCGCGTCCTCTCATCGGCAACGACTGGGTATCCGTACCGCTTGAAGACGGTATCATGCGTTTCTGCCGTTTCAAACCTCTGTTCGCCGAAAAGAAGCTCGCGAAATACGTTCCGCAGGGTTACAGAAAATAAAGGTCACGAAAGGAAGAGATAACTATGGCAAATCCCGCTCAGGCTCTGCTTGATATGAAAAAAGAAAAGGATTTCCTCATCTGCATCGACTCGGACGGATGCGCGTTCGACACGATGGAGATCAAGCACAAGGAGTGCTTCATACCCAACATCATCCGCTGGTGGGACCTTCAGGCGGTCTCGAAATACGCCCGCGAGGCGGCGGAGTACGTCAATCTGTATTCCAAGCACCGCGGAATCAACCGTTTTCCCGCGCTGCTCGAGGTCTTCGACCTGCTCGCCGACAGACCGGAAGCCGTACGCCGCGGCTACAAGGCTCCCGAAGTCCCGACCTTACGCAAATGGGTGGAGACCGAGACCAAGCTCTCGAACAACACTCTCAAACAGTACGTCAAGGATCATCCCGAGGATGAGGTGATGGCTCACACGCTCGTCTGGTCGGAGGCGGTCAACAACACTGTTACCGACATAGTCAAGCACGTCCCGCCGTTCCCGTTCACCGTGGATTCTCTCAAAGCGATGCAGGACAAAGCGGACGTCATCGTCGTTTCGGCGACTCCCTGCGAAGCGCTCGAGCGCGAATGGGCGGAGCATGACATCGCGAAATACGTCAAGGTCATCGCCGGACAGGAGATGGGATCGAAAAAAGAAGTCATCGCCCAGGCTAAGACGAAGGGCTACGACGACGACAGGATCCTGATGATCGGCGACGCCCCCGGCGACCACAAGGCGGCGAAAGCCAACGGCGCTCTGTTCTACCCGATCAACCCGGGCAAGGAAGAGGACAGCTGGGAAGCGCTCTCAAAAACTTATCTCGAGGTCTTCTTCGGCGGACGCTACAAGGGCGAATGCGAAGAAAAGCTCCTCAAAGAATTCGACACCTACCTCCCCTCCACCCCCTGGTGGAAAAACGCAAAATAATCAGCAGTGAAAGGATGCGCAACGATATGAAAAAAGCTGACATAGGTCTTATCGGACTCGCCGTTATGGGCGAAAACTTAGTAATGAATATGGTCAACCACGGCTTCACCGTCGCGGTGTTCAACCGCACCTCGGAGAAGGTCACCCGTTTCGTCGAGGGACGCGCCAAGGACAAAGCGGTCATCGGCACGTACTCGCTCGAAGAGCTTGTGGCGAACCTCGAAAGACCCCGCAAGGTGATGCTGATGGTCAAAGCCGGACAGCCGGTCGACGACTACATCGAAAAGATCATCCCCCTGCTTGAAGAGGGCGACATCATCATCGACGGCGGCAACTCGCACTTCGGCGACACCGCCCGCAGATGCGCGAACGTCGAGAGCCACGGACTGCTCTACGTCGGCACCGGAGTTTCCGGCGGCGAAGAGGGCGCTCTCAACGGTCCGAGCATGATGCCCGGCGGCTCGCCCGCCGCGTGGCAGTACGTCAAGCCTATCTTCCAGGCGATCTGCGCCAAGGTGGAGAACGGAGCCGCCTGCTGTGAATGGATCGGCGAAGGCGGAGCCGGACATTTTGTCAAGATGGTACACAACGGCATCGAATACGGCGATATGCAGCTCATCTGCGAAGCCTACCAGATAATGCGCGACGTCCTCGGTATGAGCGACGACGAGATGCACGAGGTCTTCACCGAGTGGAACAAGGGCGAGCTTGACAGCTATCTTATCGAGATCACCCGCGACATACTCGGATACAAAGACACGGACGGTTCTCCGATAGTCGAAAAAATACTCGACACCGCGGGACAGAAGGGCACCGGCAAATGGACCGGCATCGCCGCGCTCGACGAGGGCATCCCGCTCACTCTTATCGGCGAAGCGGTGTTCGCGCGCTGCCTGTCCGCGATGAAAGAGGAAAGAGTCAAGGCGTCGAAGCTCCTCACCGGACCGAAGGCGCAGTTCACCGGCGACAAAAAGGCGTTCGTCGACGACCTCGGCAAGGCGCTCCTCTGCGCTAAGATCGTTTCCTACGCGCAGGGTTATACCCTTATGCGCGCGGCTTCCGAAAAATACGGCTGGAACCTCCACTTCGGCAACATCGCCCTTACGTGGAGAGGCGGATGCATCATCAGAAGCGTATTTCTCGGCAAGATCAAAGAGGCGTTCGACGCGGAGCCCGGACTCGTCAACCTCATGCTCGCTCCTTACTTCAAGGAGAGGATCGAAAACAACCAGGCGGCGTGGAGACGCGTCTGCGCCGCGGCGCTCGCTAACGGCATCCCCGCTCCTTCGATGACCTCGGCTCTGTCGTACTACGACGGATACAGATGCGAAAGACTCCCCGCAAACCTGCTCCAGGCTCAGCGCGACTACTTCGGCGCTCACACCTACGAGAGGATCGACCGTCCGCGCGGCGAGTTCTTCCACACCAACTGGACCGGACACGGCGGAGACACCGCGGCGTCTGTTTATAAAGCGTAATTTCCAAGTAGGGTTATAATAACACCGGGGAGAGACCGCGTACGGCTTCTCCCCGGTGTTGTTTGCCGAAAAAACGGGAAGGGCTTTTCGGTCCTTCCCGTATAGTTTTGTGTTTAGTTTTGCGCTTAGGCAGGCGGCGCGAATTTGAACACGGTTTTGGCGGGCATAGACCCGCCCATCCGTCAGAAAACATCTCGGAAATACACAAAGTATTCCCTTCACTGTTTTCTTCGGCTGAACAGCTCTCTGCTCCGTCAAAACTCTTCGACCCGAAAGCGATGGATTCAAAACTCTTCGACCCGAAAGCGATGGATTCTCGAGTCGTTTTTGGTGCGGAGGAC
This sequence comes from uncultured Ruminococcus sp., assembly GCA_902785485.1. GTDB lineage: Bacteria > Bacillota > Clostridia > Oscillospirales > CAG-272 > RUG13077. The sequence continues at coordinate 19,535 of CACZZA010000004.1, forward strand.
GCCGCCTTACAAGCGTTTGGCAAGGACGACAAGCCGAAAACAGCCGAAAAGACGCGCTTTCAGGCGTGTTCAAATTCGCGCCGCCTGCCTAAAAGGTCCCTCTTGCGTTCTCCGCGTCAAATTCTTATTTGCCTTCCTTTGTAAGTTTTTGAAAGAGCGCGAGAGGACTTTTCTCAAAAAGTCCTCTCGCATTATTACTCGCATTATTACATTTTACGCCGCGCCGAAATACAGCCCCTTGCGTTTTTATATCGGATCATCTCTTTTCCTTCATAACTTCCCGCGTAGAGGCGAGGAGTTTTTTTACGCTTGCGGTGAGGGTCTTGCGGGTCTGGGGAGGGAGCTTTGCCGCGGCTTTGAGAATGGCGGAATAGGACTCGCGTTTACGGGAATTCAGTTCGCGGATGGTGGAGGCTCCGGAGGCTTCGATGGAGTCGAAAACGGCGCTGCACAAAACCCGAAGTTCATCGTCCGACATTTCGGAGAGCCACTTTTCGAGCGTCTCGTCGAGAAAAACGCTCCCTTCGGCGCGATCCGCCTCGACGAAAGAATTACCGATCACTTCCCAGGTCAGCGGAAAGTGCTGATGAAATCCGGTCGCTGACGAGCGGACTATCTTCTTTTCTTTTTTGGACGACATTATGATCCCGACGACCGAGCTTTCGGGAATGATGAGCCTGACGCGGTCGATCACGGAGAGATATTCTTGCGTTTCGGTGACTCCTTTTCTGAATCCCGGCCCGTCGTTTGAATAGATCTCGCGTATTCGCGTTTTCGTATCTTCAGAGCAGAACGCCGCGCCGTAGACTGCGAGGTTGCCGCCTTTTGAATGACCGCCGACGATGAGCTTTGCTTTCGTTTTTCCGGCGACGTCGTCAAGATATTCCGCCGCTTCTTTTTGTCCCTCGGTCGAGTCGGGGAGCGCAAGCTCAAAGTCTTCTTTCCAGCCGACTATCGTGTTGTCCGTTCCCCGGAACGCGGCGTACGCGAGGTCTTTTTTTATGTTGAACAGGGTCGCGCTGAACTGCACGCCGCGTTTCCCGTCGGTGTCGCTGACGTGGTCGGATACGCGGACGTTGCCGAAACGGTTCGACGCCGCGCATTTTTCAAGCAGAGGGTATGGGTCGTTGTTGCGCGAGACGCTTTTGAGTCCCTTTTCGGAGTAGACGCGGCAGACGTCGCGCATGGCGAGGGAGCTTCCTTCCGGGATGACCCGGCTAAGGTCGAGATATGCGAGGGTCGAAAAGATGAGGTTGTCGACCTCGTTGAAGGGCGAGGCGGAAAACGAAAGATCGCCGCGCCAGTCGACGTAATCAAGTATGTTCATATCGTGTCTCCGTATTTTATTCGATAAGGTCTTTGCTGTACAGCTCGAAGAGCGCTTTCAGCTCCGCGATGAACGCGCCGTCGCAGGTAAGGAGCAGGATTCCGCTCTCGTAGCCGTTGTCGAATTCTATTCTCAGCGTTTCGCGTGTGAAAAGGGCGCCGCGGTAGTCGTACCGCCGGACTTTTCCGCGCTTGCTTTTTACGTCGGTCACAAGGGAGGTTATCTCGTTTACCCCGATCAGACAGACCCTTTTCGACGTTCTGCCGCTGATCCTGTCGACGGAGAGGTCGTCGCCGTCGACGGTGTAGACGTAATAAACGGGGTATGTTCCGCCCAAAAGGAGCGATATGAGGGCCGACAAGACCGCCGTCGCCAATACTGCTTTTGAACTTATCCCGTCGAGGACGAAGTAAAACGCGAGCAGGACGGCGGAAGAAATAAGCGCCGCGGTTATAACGAGCAGGTCTTTTCGCTTGTCCGCGACCGAGCGGGACGAAAACGCGCCGGTCATTCTTTCGCTCCGATCAGCGCGTGTGAGGTGAGGACGGAGTCGCCGCGTATCTCGATGATCCCGTAGGACGGATAGGAGGAGTCGCGCGGACGCGAGATGCTGCCCGGATTGAACAGGTACAGGCCTTTTCCGGTGTCCGCGGGCAGTTCCTCGGGCGGGATATAGCGGTCGAGTTTACAGTGTGTATGCCCGAAAAGCGCGAAGTCGCACCCCTTGCTCGCCGCCTGATTTATTATGGGGGACAGCGGATCCCCGAGCGAGTACGACGAGAGATGGCGGTGTCCGTGGCAGAGGTAGAACTTCTTTCCCGCGAACTGAACTATCTCGTAGCGGCTCTTTTCCGCGTCAGGCGTGAAGAAGTCCTCGAAATTGCCGTTGACGGTGAATACAGCCTTGTTCGCGGTCAACTCGGGAAGGGATCGGATGTCGGCGACGCCGTCCCCGAGGTGAAAGATCACTTCGGCGTCCGGGTGGTCGGAGAGCGCTTTGATAAGGTTTCTCGTCGACGAGTGACTGTCTGAAAAGACAAGGAGCTTCATAGGTTTTTCCTTTCTTGCGGTGGAATGAAGCGAAAGATATGCATATACTGCGTATAGATAAAGCTATCGGGAGGTAGAGAAATGGAAATAGACAAGGGCAAAATACTCGAAAAGCTGAACGCGATGTCCGACGACGAGCTTCGCAATATAATAAAGACGATCGCGACGTCGGCGGGAGTAAGCGAAAGAAAGGCGGACGCGGTGCTGAAGGACGTCACCCGTCTGCGCCGCGGATTTGATAAAATGAGCGAAAAACAGATCTCTCACGCGCTCGACAAACTCGATCCCGGCACGGTCGAAAAGATCCGTTCCGCGCTCGATTAGAGGGAAAAACGATGGAAAACGCCGATTTCAATACGATACTGAACAGTTTGGCGCAAAACCCGGAGACCCTGCGAAAGCTGGTGTCCGCGGTGAGCGATACGCCGTCCGCTCCCGCGTTTTCCACTCAGAGCGCGTCGCAGGAGCTTCGGACGGAGTCCGACAGTCTTGATAAACCCGCTTTGCCGGGGCAGAACCGCGATATTGAAAACCTGATAAGACTGCTTTCGGCGCTCAAACCCTATCTTGACGCCGATAAGAGGGGCAAGATAGACGGCGCGATACGGATACTGCGGATAGTCAGTCTCGCGTCGGGCGCGGGTCTTATGGGAAACGAAAGGAGGGGTTGATCTGTACAGCAGAAATCTTTACGGCAGGGGGAGCGCGGATCGCTCCGTCATACCGCCGCCCAACTACGGAGGGACCGCCTGGACGGAAAAAGAGGATACCGAGCCGCCGCGCGCCGAAAAAGACGCCGCCGCGACTGAAAATAAACGCGGGGAACGCGCGGAAGTTCGCGCGGACTCGCGCGACGCGGCTTCTCTTACTACGGACTCGCGCGACGCTGGTATGCTTACAACGGACGCCGCCCGTCCCGTGATGGGAGAAATGGCGGAAAACGACGGTTTTACGCGTGTCTTCGGCTCCGGAGACGGAGAGTCCGTCCGGCGCGGAAAGCGGCCGGAAGACGAAAACACGGGAGTAAAGGGGATAGCCGAGGGGTTGGGCAAACGGAAGTTCGACGCGGAGGATCTGATCCTCGTGTCCCTGCTGATGGCTTTGCTCGGCGAAGACGGGGACGGGATGACTCCGCTGCTTCTGGCTCTGCTCCTCGCGTAAAGCTTTCGTTTTGCCGCCTGCCTGCCACTTTGATTTTACCACAAACGCGGTAAAAATACAATAGCGTATTGCGCGCCGGCGCGCCGAAACAAAATGTTACATACGAAAGAAAATCACATAAATCACTAAATGTTTACAAAAATATAATAAAAAATTCATAAAAACCGCGCCGAAAACAGATTTTGTGCATTTTGTACAGGTGTAGAAAAAACGGGGCGGTTTTTGTGTGTTTACCACAAAAATTGTTATATTTTTTTAACGATTTTCACAAAAGAGCGCTTTGTTTGAAAAACGCGGAAATTATCATTTTGAGACGAAAACCCGTCTTTTTTAAGCAAAATCAGCGCGATCTTGCCGCAAAAAAGCCGAAAAAAACGCAAAAAAAACCGCAAGTTTCTTTTTTCGGTCAGCCTGAGGCGTTTTTCCGGCTTGTGAAATTGTAAATTTTATCTTCATATCAGGCGCCGCGCGCCGCTTTGCGCCCGTTTTGATCCGGTCAAAATTTCTTGACTTTTTTAAGGTCATATTGTATAATATTAAAGCACTTATTCTGTGGCTAATTATGTAAATACTCGAAAATGCGGCGTCCCGCCGCGAGTCTGTCAGGGCGTATCCGACGTCCGGCGGATCCGTGCCGGGTCTGACGCTCCGGACCGTGAAAAACGGTCTCGTGTTTTTCCGTACCGCCCGGATCGAGTGGTGTTAAGTTTTCCAATTTCACAAGGGAGGAAAGACCATGAGAAAAGACCTTTTCAGAAGACTTCTCAGCGGACTTCTCGCTTTTGTCATGATCTTCGGCACGTTCTCCGTCACCGTATTCGCGGATGACGGCGATACCGCGTCTCAGACGACGGGAGTCAAAGAAGTGTCGAAGCTCGACGAGATCAAGGAGCTTCTGAATACCGCTTCTTACGCGGACTACCGAGCAGGCTTGTCCGATAAGAAGAACGCGCCCGGTGAGTTCACCGTCAATATGGCGGACGCGTACGCGCCGGACGATCCCGATTCCACAGCGAAGGGAGTCGAGATAAAGACGAATTACGAGGGAAGGGACGGTAAGTCGGTATATCTTCCCGAGGAAGGCCGCGTCGCTTTCAAGATCAACGTTCCCGCCGACGGATTTTACGCTCTCGAGATAGAGTATTATTCCGAGAAGGCGAAGGCGACTTCGATAGAGCGTATGCTGTATCTCGACGGCGCGATCCCGTTCTCCGAGGCAAGATACGTCAAAATGACGAAGACCTGGATCGACAACGTTCAGGAGGACGGCACCTTCAAGGTCGACATCACCGGCAATGAGATCCGTCCTACAAAGTCGCAGCAGCCCGTATGGAACACCTATACGGTCTACGATTCGTCCGGACTCGTGCTTGAACCTCTGCAGTTCTACCTTACCAAGGGCGAACACGTCATCGCGCTCGACGCGGTGAGAGAGCCGTTCACGCTCGGTTCTTTCAGATTTTTCCCGTACGAGGCGCCTAAGAGCTACGAGGATCAGCTCGCCGAGTGGAGGAACAACGGATACAGGAACATCGAAGGTGACGTCAGGCTCTATACCGCCGCCGAAAAACCGGTAGCGACCTCCGACCAGACGATATATCCTCTCAACGACAGATCATCCCCGATCTCCGAACCGCAGGACGCGAATCTCGTAAAACTTAACACTATCGGAAGCGATAAATGGGAAAACGCGGGACAGTGGATAAAATACGAAGTCCAAGCCGAAAAGGCGGGACTCTACGAGCTGGTGTTGCGCTATAAGCAGGACACGCTCGAGGGTATGTATTCCACGCGCCGTATATATATAAATGGAAAGGTTCCTTTTGAAGAGGCGGACCACGTAGAGTTCACCTACTCCGACAAATGGAACGTTTCGGCTATCGGCACCAAAGTAGGAAGCGAGGACAACAAGCCCTACCTGTTCTACCTCAACGAAGGAAAGAACGAGGTGACGTTCGAGGTCGCGCTCGGAACGATGAGCGAGGTCCTGACGAGAGTCAACGAGTGCCTGACCAAGATGAACAATTCCTACCTTAAAATACTGATGATAACGGGATCCACTCCCGACTCTTACAGAGACTATCAGTTCGACCGTCTGATCCCGCAGGAGATAAGAGACCTCAAGACGGCGGCGTCCGAACTGACGGCGGTCTCCGATCTGCTCACCCGCATCACGGGCAACAAGGGCGCGCACGTCGCAACCCTCGACAAGGTGGTCGTCCTTCTCGAAAGGATGACGAGCAGCGAGGACGAGATCGCAAAGAACCTCACGAACCTCAAGAGCTACATAGGCACGCTCGGTACGTGGGTGCTTGAATCGAGAGCGCAGCCGCTCGAACTCGACTACTTCACGTTCCAGGCGCAGGGACTCGAGCTTCCCGAAGCCGACGCGGGATTTTTCAAATCCTTCGCGTTCGAGTTCCGTTCGTTCTTACTCAGCTTCTTCACCGACTACTCGACGCTCGGCGCGACGAGAGAACTCGACACGGACAAGACCGTTTCGATCTGGACCTCGACCGGACGTGAGAAGTCGAACATACTCCGTCAGCTCATAGATACCGAGTTCATGCCGACCAGTGATTTCGCGGTCGAGCTCAAGCTCGTATCCGGCGGCGTGCTCCAGTCGACGCTCGCGGGCATAGGCCCCGACATCTCGTCGCTGGCAAGCCAGGACTGCATGAACTACGCCATCCGTGACGCGGTCCTTCCGATAACCGATATGGAAGGCTTCGACGAAGTCATCAAGCGCTTCCCGTCGTCCGCGCTGACTCCTCTGACGCTCGAGATCAACGGCAAGGAAGAGACGTTCGCTCTGCCGAACACGATGACCTTCCTGATGATGTTCTACCGTATGGACATCCTCTCCCAGCTCGGAGTTGAAGTGCCGAAGACCTGGGACGAACTCAAGCGCATAATCCCGACCTTGCAGAACAACAATATGACGCTGGGCTTCCCGTCCAAGCTGAACGGACTCAAGCTGTTCCTCTACCAGATGGGCGGCGAGATGTACGCCGAGAACGGCAAGCGCAGCAACCTCAGCTCCAACGTGGCGCTGTCGGCGTTCACCGAGCTTACGGACCTCTTCCAGTCCTACCGTTTCCCGCTGACCTACGACGCGGCGAACCGCTTCAGGACCGGCGAGATGCCGATAATCATTGCGGATTACATTTCGCTTTACAACCAGCTCACCGTTTTCGCTCCCGAGATCGAGGGAATGTGGGAATTCTCCCCGCTGCCCGGCTTTGAGGACTCGAACGGAAACATCAACAACTGCGCGGTCGTCACCGTGACCGGACTTGCTCTGCTGCGCGGGGCGATGGACAACAAGGACGACGCGTGGACCTTCCTTAAATGGTACACCTCCGGCGAGACCCAGTCGAGCTACTCCAACGAGCTCGTTGCGATCGTCGGTCAGTCCTCCAAGAACGCCACCGCGAACAGAGACGCTCTGATGCAGCTCCCGTGGACGGCGCGCGAGCTCGGGAACCTCACTTCTCAGTTTGAAAAGACCGTTGGCATCACCGAATATCCCGGCGGATACATCATCGCCCGTTATGTTGACTTCGCGTTTATGAACGTGTACAAGAACAACGCGTCGCCTGTCGAATCGCTGCTCGATTACGTGACGGAGATAAACAAAGAGATCACCCGTAAACGCAAAGAATTCGGCTTTGACTACATCGAGATCTCGTATTCCGAACAGTTTATCGAGGAAGTCGACTGATCCGTCGCTCCCGACGGATCCCGACCGTTCAACAAGCGCTGCTCACAAAACGCAGATGCTCAACACATTCTGAAAAAGGAGTTGATAACAAATGTCCGCAAATTCGGCTGCTGCTAAACCGAAAAAAGCCGTATCCCGACATGAAATGTCGAAATTCAAGTGGACTTTGAAGGAGATAAAGCGCAATCGCGCGGCGTACGCGATGATCGCGCCCTTCGTGCTGATCTTCTTTATATTTACAGTCTTACCCGTTATCGTCTCGATCGTATTGAGCTTTACCGACTTCAATATGCTCCAGACGCCTCACATAGTCGGAGTCGACAACTACATTACCCTGTTCCTCGACGACGACGTGTTCCTTATCGCGGTCAAAAACACGTTCATCTTCGCGGCGATCGTCGGACCCGCTTCCTACCTTATATCTTTTATAAGCGCGTGGTTCATCAACGAGCTGCCGCCTAAGATCAGAGCGCTCGTAACGCTGATCTTCTACTCGCCCTCCATTTCGGGCGGCGCGTACCTTATGTGGAAGATAGTCTTCTCGGGCGACTCCTACGGCTACGCCAACGCGATACTGATCGACCTCGGGATAATCTCGATGCCGATCCAGTGGTTCGAGAACGCCGACTACGTCATGCCTCTGTGTATCGTGGTCGCCCTCTGGACCTCGCTCGGCACCGCGTTCCTGTCCTTCATCGCAGGCTTCCAGGGCGTTGACCACAGCCTGTACGAAGCGGGCGCCGTCGACGGCATCAAGAACCGCTGGCAGGAGCTTTGGTACGTCACTCTGCCGACGATGCGTCCTCAGCTGATGTTCGGCGCTATCATGTCGATAACCCAGTCCTTCGGTTTCGGCGCGGTCGTTACCGCGCTCGCGGGATTTCCGTCCGTCGACTACGCGGCGCATACGATAATGCACCACCTGGACGACTACGGCTCGACGCGCTGGGAGGTCGGTTACGCCTCAGCCATCGCGACGGTGCTGTTCGTCATAATGTACGGAGCGAACGCGCTGGTCAAGAAGTTCCTCTCGAAGGTAGGTAGTTGATATGGCAAGAAAGTTAAGAACAAGAAAGCATCGCGTCGTTCTCAACCGCTCGCGCGGAGGAGACGTCGGGATAGCGATATTCCTTATCCTCATGGGAGCGTTCCTGTTCCTGCCTATGCTTTACACTATCCTTCAGTCACTGAAGCCTCTTGACGAGCTATGGATGTTCCCGCCCCGGTTCTACGTTATCAGCCCCACGCTCAAAAACTTCAAAGACCTCTATATGCTGATGAGCGACTCGTGGGTCCCGTTCTCGAGATACATCTTCAACACGGTGTTCATCTCGGTCGCGGGCACCGTCGGAAACCTGCTCTTCTCGTCCATGTGCGCGTACGCTCTGGCGAAGATCAAGTTCCCCGGCTCGAAAGGCATATTCAAGCTCATAGTCGCGTCCCTTATGTTCCATACCACGGTCTCGGCTATCGCTAACTACATAACGCTTTCGACTCTGCGCTGGATCGACACTTATCTCGCGATAATCATTCCCGCGTGGGGGTCGACCCTCGGACTCTACCTGATGAAACAGTTCATGGAGAGCAGCGTCAACAACGCGGTCCTCGAATCCGCGAGAATAGACGGCGCGGGCGAGTGGAGAACGTTCTGGACGATAGCGATGCCCATGGTCAAGCCGGCGTGGCTGACCCTGATCGTTTACTCGTTCCAGCACCTGTGGAACGCAGGAACGTCGATCTACATCCAATCCGAACAGCTCAAGAGTTTCAACTACGCGGTCACACAGCTCGTCAACGACGGTATCTCCCGTCAGGGAGCGTCCGCGGCATCGACGGTCATCATGATGATGGTCCCGATCCTCGTATTCGTGATCACGCAGAGCAACATCATCGAAACGATGGGCTCCTCCGGTATGAAAGACTGAGGAGGGCGGCATGAAAAACAAATTTATCAGAATAACGGCGATCGCCTTTATCCTTATGATGCTGCTCGGAGCAACTCCGGTATTTGCGGCAAACTCTTACAAGACTTACACTTATTCAAAAGACGCGTTTCCGATGGATTCGCCCGACGCCTATACCCCGGTCCGCATAGTCGACTATAAGGCGATGGGCATCAGCAAGGCGATAAAGGATCCCGCGGACATCGAGACCGACGAAGACGGCAACGTCTACATCGCGGACGCGGGCAACAACCGAATCCTCGTGCTCGACAGATATTATAAATATAAAAGAAGTCTTTCGAGCTTCACGAACGGAAACGGCATCCCGGACAGTCTTACCAACCCGAACGGCGTGTTCGTCAACTCAAAATACATCTACGTTGCGGACACCGACAACAAACGTATCGTCATCTTCAACAGAGAGACCGGCAAGTTCGATCACCTCATCGAAGAGCCTCAGGCGGACGTCTTCCCGGCTGACTCGGTATACAGACCGATAGCGGTGGCGGCGGACGAAGCGGGCACGATGTACGTCGTCTCGTCCTCGACCTACATGGGCGTCATCGCTCTCAAGCCCGACGGCAACTTCCAGTCGTTCATCGGCGCTCAGAAGGTCACGATCAGCGCTTGGGACAGGATCTGGAGATTCTTCCAGACCGATGAACAGCGCGCGCAGAGCGATCAGTACATCAGTACCGAATTCAACAACATCACGATAGACTCGCGCGGATTTATATACGTCACGACGTCGTCTATCGACCCCAACAGCCAGCAGGCGGCGGTCACGAGCCGCGGCTCCGATTACTCCCCCGTCAAGAAGCTCAACGTACAGGGCGACGACATCATGAAGCGCACCGGCTTCTTCGGATTCGGTGAAGTCAACGTGCAGAAGTTCAGCACAGACGCCGCTGTTCCCGTCGGGGCTTCCAAGATCGTCGACGTAGCGCTCGGACCGGAGAACACCTGGTCGATCATCGACGAGAAGCGTTCAAAGATCTACACCTACGACGAATACGGCAACCTGCTGTTCATCTTCGGCGACAAGGGCATCCAGCTCGGCAATATCACGACCGCGAAAGCGATCGCCTACCAGGGCGACGATATGCTCGTACTCGACTCGGCAAAGGCGGCGTTCACCGTTTACAGCCGCACCGAATACGGCGACATCCTGATAGGAGCGCTCAAAAACCAGAACGACCGTAAGTACGACAAGGCGAAGGAAGACTGGGAGAACATCCTCCAGAGAAACAACAACTTCGACTCCGCCTACGTCGGCATCGGTAAAGCGCTCTACCGCGAAGGCAAGTGGAGCGAGTCGCTGACCTACTTCAAGGCGGCGTACAACACCGAGGATTACTCCGCCGCGTTCAAGATGGAACGCAAGGAATGGGTCAGCAAGTACATCTACGTCATCCCGATCGTCATAATCGTCGTTGTTATCGCGGTGGTCAAGTTCTTCTCTTACGCCGCCAAGGTCAACAAGAAGGTCGCGGTCAGTACCGAAAAGCGCACGCTGTGGCAGGAGATACTGTTCGCGTTCCACCTGATCTTCCATCCGTTCGACGGTTTCTGGGACCTCAAGCACGAAAAGCGCGGCTCACTGCGCGCGGCGCTTATAATCGACGCGGCGGTGATACTGACGTTCACCTATCAGTCGGCGGGTACCGCGTACGTGTTCAACCCGTCGCAGACATATCCGAGCATCCTCGCGCAGATCATTTCGGTCGTCGTTCCGCTGATGCTCTGGGTCACCTCGAACTGGTGCTTCACGACGCTGTTTGAAGGCGAGGGCGGATATAAGGACATCTTCATAGCGACGTCCTACTGCCTCGTCCCGATCATCCTGCTGTTCATCCCCGCGACCCTGCTCACCCACGTTCTGACCTCCACAGAGGGCGCCGTGGTGTCGCTGCTCCAGTCGTTCGCGTGGATCTGGGCGGCTCTGCTGCTCTTCGTCGCTACGATGGTCACACACGACTACTCGCTCGGCAAGAACCTGCTGACGATCATCGTTACGGTAGCCGGTATGGCGATCATAATGTTCATCATGCTGCTCTTCACGCACATGCTGACCAACGTTATCAGCTTCATCACGCAGCTCGTTACCGAGATATCTTACAGATAGAAAGGAGAGATTTGATATGAAAAGAATTTTTTCCGCGATCCTTGCGCTCATCCTGACGCTCGGACTTTTTGCAAATCTCTCTCTCGGCGCCTCCGCCACTACGACGGCGAGCGACTTTGACTATCTGACGTCCTCCTTCCGCAACGCGGACGCGAAGATCGCCACGATGGAAAAGTACATAGAAAACGACAAATACGAATTCTACGTAGAGAATACCTCCGGCGAGTTTGCGGTCAAAAACAAACTCACGGGACAAACGTTCTTATCCAACCCCTACGACGTCGCCAAATCCGGCGCGAGCGACGAGATGAAGCAGGAGCTTCTTTCTCAGGTCCTCATCAAATACACCGATTCCGGCGTGGATAAGGCGTACAACAGCTTCAAAGACTGTGTCAAACTCAATCAGATAAAGGTCAAACACCTGAAGAACGGCGTTCGCGTCGAGTATACGATAGGCAACGAGGAAACGAGAAAGCTCGTCCCGATGCAGATCTCGCAGGAGCGTTTCGAGTCCGTTATTTACCAATACGTCGAAGAGGGAAGCACCTTTGCGGCGGACCGACTCAAAGTTCTGTACGACCTTAAAGACATCAACGACCCGACCCTCACGGTCAAGGGCAAGCAGGAGCTTGTAAACAAGTATCCGATAGTCGAACAGTTCCCGATCTACGTCTTCGCGACCGACGCGAAGGATCAGGAGATCATCCGCGCGGAGACCTGGATCAAGACCTACTGTCCGCAGTACTCCTTCGAGGACCTCGAATACGACTACGAGATCGTCGGCTACGAGGCTCAGAACAAAGCTCCCGCGGTATTCAAGCTCGCTCTTGAATACACCCTCGACGAGAACGGATTTTCGATGAGATTCGGCGCGAACGGTCTCCGTTTCGACGAATCGAACTTCACCCTCAAAGAGATCGCGGTCCTGCCGTACGCGGGCGCCGGCACCTCGTCCAACTCCGGCTACCTCTTCGTTCCGGACGGCTCCGGTACGATAATGAGATTTGAAGACATCACGTCTTCGGTCGTCGTCAGCGGCAAGATGTACGGTCAGGATTACGCGTATCACAAGATCACCGGTACGACCGAAAAACAGGTGACGATGCCCGTTTACGGTCTTGCTCAGGCGATCAACGAGACCACGATGGATCCCGAGACCGGAAACGTCGTGTCTAAACCGGTATGGGGCGGCTACTTCGCGATAATCGAGGAAGGCGACACGCTCGTCAACGTGCGCGCGGAGACCGGCGGCACCGTACACCCGTACAACACCATTTACACGGTATTCAATCCGAGACCGAGCGACACTTACAGCATCAACGACGCCGTTTCATCCGGCACCGCGGAGTGGACGGTCGTTTCGGACAGAAAATACACCGGCAATTTCAAGCTGAAATACTATCTGCTCGAAGACAGTGAAAAAGCGGCGAACGGCGGAAGCGAAAAGACCTACGAAGCGTCTTACGTCGGAATGGCGAAAGCCTACCGCGACTACCTCACCGAAAAAGGCGTCCTCACTCCCCTCGCGAACGTAAAGGACGACGTTCCGCTCTACCTCGAGTCCTTCGGCACGGTAGACACTCAGGAAAAGGTCCTGTCCTTCCCGGTCACCGAGGAAACCCCGCTTACGACCTTTGAAGATCTGAAAACGATGACGGGCGAGCTTCGCGAAGGCGGCGTACGCAACATCAACCTCAGACTCACGGGATTCGTGAACGGCGGACTTTACTCCCTGCCTCCCACCAAAGCCGATTTCCAGAGCGAGGTCGGCGGCGACTCGGGCTTCAAGGAATTCACTCAGTACGCCAAGGACAACAATATCGGCGTTTACACCGATTTCGATTTCGTGTTCCTGCACAACACCGGATGGTTCGACGGATTCAGCTATTCAAATAACGCCGTCAAGACCATCGACGGACGTTACACGCAGAGACAGCAGTATTATTCCGACATCCAGTCGCTCGGCGCGAACGGCGAAGTCGTAATGTCGGTATCTTCTCTCAAAGATTTTTACCTGAAGGTCAAAGAAGACCTTGAAGAACTCGGAGCCACCGGCATCTCGGCGGCAACGCTCGGCAAGTACCTCAACTCCGACTTCAATACCGACGCCCCGTACAACCGCGAAGACGCGAGATACGAGACGGCGAAGGTACTCGGACTTATGAAACAGGACTTCGGCGGAGTCATGACGGACGCGGGCAACGCGTACACCTGGCAGTACGCCGACCACATCCTGAACGTAGCGCTCGATTCGAGCCGCTTCATCAACACGAGCCAGGCGATCCCGTTCGTGGGAATGGTCCTCCACGGCTCGGTAGAATTCGCGGGCGAGCCGCTCAACACCGCGGGCGACATCGACTACGAGATCCTCAAGATGATCGAAAACGGCGCGTCGCCGTACTTCAAGCTCTCCTACCGCAACGCGGAGAAGCTGAAGGAGGATATGGCGCTCTCGCAGTATTACTCGGTAAGATACGACATCTGGAAGGAAGACCTTATCAAGTATTACAATGAGATCAACGAAGCGCTGAAGGACGTACAGACCGCCACGATCGAAAACCACGAATTCGTCGAAGCGTCGCGTATCCCCGGCGAACTGGAAAAGAAAGAAGACGAGGAAGCGCTCGCCGAAGCGACCGAAAAGAACGAGACCGAGAAGCGCCGCACCGAAGAAAAGGAACGCCGCGCGGCTCTGCTCGAAGAAAAACTCGCCGCAAGGGAACTCCTGAACAATCCTCCGGAAACGAACGCGGACGGAGAGGAGACCACCCAAGCGACCGAGACCACTCAAACGACTGAAACCACAGAAACGGCAGAAGAACCCACCGAGGAAACTCCCGCCGAGGAGGAAGAGCTGATCGACCTCACCACAAAGTATCTCACCCAGACCGGAACGGTCGTCAAGGTGACCTACTCGAACGGTAAGACCTTCATCCTCAACTACAACAACTTCGACATAACTTGCGACGGAGTTGAAGTTCCCTCACTCGGGTTCAAGGTCGTAAAGTAAGGAGGGCGTGAAATGAATAGACAGGCGCAACTCAGCCCTAACCTTTCAAAGAGAAGAGGCGGAGCCTCCCTCGACAAAAGAAAAGCGCGCGCGGGATGGTGGTTCATCATGCCTTTCCTGCTCGTGTTCCTGCTGGTCTATCTCCCCATCGTCATCGACTCGATCTGGGTCAGCCTTTGCGAACTCAAGATTCTGCAGGGCGGCGGCTTCAAGACCAACTTTGTGGGACTCCAGAATTACAGGGATGCGCTTTTCAGCGACGCCAACTTCGTCAAGACGTTGACGACGGGCTTGAAACAGCTCGTGCTTGACATCCCCGCCATTGTAATATTCTCGCTGTTCATGGCGGTACTCCTCAATCAGAAGATGATGGGGCGCGCCGTGTTCCGCGCGATATTCTTCATCCCGGTCATAATCAGCACCGGTATCGTCGCGTACGTTGACCAGTCGAACGCGATGCTCAGCCACATGGTCGACAGCAGCTCGGGTATCGACACCGGTACCGGAGCGGAGTCGGCGTCGGAGGCGATGGCAAACGCCGCAAGCCTCGACTGGCTGTTCGGAAATATGAAGATCGGTTCCGAACTGACCGAGTACGTTATGGGTATCATCAGGGACGTTTACAGCATCATCAGCCGTTCCGGCGTTCAGATGCTTATATTCCTCGCGGGTCTGCAGTCCATCTCTCCCGCCATCTACGAGTCCTGCTCGATAGACGGCGCGGCGGCGTGGGAGACCTTCTGGAAGATCACCTTCCCGATGATCAGCCCGATGATACTCGTCAACACGGTCTACACGGTCATTGACAGCTTTACGTCATCCACAAACTCGGTAATGAGGTATATAGACACGATCTATGAAAAAGTCGGCGGCAACGTCACTTCATCGGCGATGAGCTGGCTGTACTTCCTTATCGTACTTGCATTGATAGGAATTGTCGGAGGCATAGTTTCTTCCTTCATCTTCTATCAACGCAGAGATTGAGAAGGGAGGCTCGGATATGAACAATCAGGCAACCAATCCCAATGCTCCCAAGATCACAAAAGAGACCAAGAACAAGATCAGAGTCGAATTTGAACGCACGGACGCGTGGACGCGCTTCAAGCTCAAATATCTGACGACGAAGTTCTTAAAGCAGGTACTGTGGGTAATATTCCGTCTGGTACTGCTCGTAGGTATCTCGTTCGTGATACTCTCGCCTCTGCTCTCGAAGATCTTCAGCTCGTTCATGGGCAAGGAAGACTTCGTCGACGTAACGGTCAAGTACATAGCGAAATATCCCACCCTCGAGATGTACAGGGCGCTCATCACCGAGAACCACTACGCCCAGGCGGTACTGAATACGGCGCTTCTGTCCGTCTTCTGCGCTCTGGTGCAGACGTTCATCTGTACGCTCGTCGGTTACGGATTTGCTAAGTTCAAATTCAAATTCAACAAGCTGCTCTTCTTCCTCGTCATCTTCACGATGGTCATTCCGCAGAGAACTCTCAAGCTCTCGATGTTCCTCAACTTCAAGAACTTCGACTTCTTCGCGCTCATAACCGCTTTCCTGAAGATGTTCGGTTACGAAGGCAACCTTACGCAGAGCATCTTCGGCATAAACGCGAACACGCTCAACCTGCTCAATACGTTCTGGCCCGTCGCGATCCTTTCGCTCGGCGGTCTGGCGTTTAAGAACGGTCTGTACATCTTTATGATGCGTCAGTACTTCAAGGGCGTCCCGGATGAGCTGGAAGAGTCCGCCTACCTCGACGGCTCGGGCGTGTTCAGAACGTTCATGACCATCATCATCCCGCTCTCCGTGCCGATGATGATAACGATCTTCCTCTTCGCGTTCTCGTGGCAGTGGACGGATATGTTCTATACGGAACTGTTCTTCACGAAGTCCTCGATAACGATGATGCCGGATATCGTCAAGGTCATACCGAAGTCTCTCATCGATCCCTACCCCGGACAGAGTATGCGTGAAGCGGCGATCAAAAACACCGGTACGCTGCTGATAATCGCGCCTCTGGTCGTGATCTACCTCTTCTGTCAGAGATATTTGATAGCAGGAATAGAGCGCTCCGGTATCGTGGGTTAATAAGCGAGAAAAATGGCTGTGTGGTGACACACAGCCATTTTTGGGTTTGGCGCTTGGTCTCGCGGCGATGACCACTGGAGAGAGGAAGAACAAAGTTCAGTTGCAATTTGCGCTTCGTCCGACTGCAAACGCTCGACGTACACAAAGTACGCCTTCGGTTTGCACTCGAACGATCCTCATCCACGATACCGAAGCGCGTGGCGATCCTTCGCGGGTCGGGTTACCCGCCGTTGGTGAACGAAAGTTTTCTTACAAAAACAAGGCGTATACTTTTATGCCGTGTTATTGCTGCAAAGGAGTGAAACAATTATTAGCGTGTATTTGAAACCTATGCGAGAGATATTTAACTCACGATGATTATTTCAGAACCGTATCCTTATACGGATTTTGTGCAAAGCCAAAATCAGTCATATTTAGCGGGATATTTTTATACTTGAAAAAGGCGTCAAAGAATATGGTCAGTTGCTGAGCAAAGTTACAAGCGTCTTTACAATGCTCATCCAAGAAAAAACTTATACTCTTTCCAGTGTCGGAATAATTAGAGTAACTGAAAGAAGATGTTGAATACAGGTTTTTTGTGTTAAAGGTTCCATATACCTTATGAGTGGCCGGAGCAAGGTAATTAGTATAAATGTAAACGTATGAATAGTTATTAAGTATTACTCCGTCTTCTACTGAAAATCCGAAACTTTTTGTTGCTCCATCGACGGTGTGAATGACAAGAAAGGCGATCGTTCCGCTTGTCGAAGTGAAAGTTGGACAGATACTCCACTCTCCGTTTTTTACAGAATCCTTATAACTATACAAAAATTCATCGGGAGGCAGATGACAGCTTTCTATAAAATCCTTAACATTATATGTTGCCGAATATACGCCGCTTTCATAATAATCTGCGTTTTTTCTGATTTCTTCAGCAAATGCGATCAGTTTTGCAGGAATGGGTTGAGTTTCGGTTTCACCGCAGGAGCATTTTCTTATTGAGCTTCCCCCTTCCGTAAGCGTGGGTTCTTTTTGAGTTTTCCATTCGGAAAAACTGTGTACGTGTTCCGATCCGCAAGCTGAAAAAGAAAGCAGCAAGCTTAATAGAATAATAATTGAGACAAAACGTTTCATTGGATATTTCTCCTTTTTGTTTTTGTGCTTCTTGAAAGAACCAATAGTTGTTATTGAGTAGTAACAAAACTGCTTGTCAAAGAAACGGCGGCTGATACAAGCGGAACAACGATTTGATTTATTTTGTTGTAAAAGTCGCCTCTACTCCATTCTTCGAACTTGACAACATCTATTATGATGTATTCGTCTGTCGGCTTATCTTTTTTAACGTCATCGCCGACGATACCGCAGCTCATAAGAGCTGAAATAAGACAAATGTATCTGTTTTTGTCGATCTTATAGTTCGTCCAATCGGTTTTACATCTGTTATTGATGTTTTTAATTATAGCACGAATATTGTTGGTATCGGTGTTCTTTCTCGGAATACAAGGTTTCATTAACATCCCTCCCTTCCCGAAAAATAAAAAAGTGCGCCAACCGAAGTCAACGCACCGAAAAACGCAAACCCCGATTGTCGCCAAACAAATTTCAAGCAATAGACGTGGGATGTCCACACTAAAACCAGCGGAATTTGCGTTTTTACCGTATTCAACTGATTTCAGCGTGCGCAAAAAAGGGCAAAAATATCCCTTAAAGACAAAAATACCCCACTCTACGCTCTATGAAATTTGTTTGGCATAGTTAGAATAACATATTTTATTGTTTTTGTCAACTGAACATAGAATAAAGATTTTTTTTATTGTTTTTTTAATCGTAAAACG
Source organism: uncultured Ruminococcus sp. (assembly GCA_902785485.1). GTDB lineage: Bacteria > Bacillota > Clostridia > Oscillospirales > CAG-272 > RUG13077. The sequence continues at coordinate 37,772 of CACZZA010000004.1, forward strand.
GAAGAAAAAATATTGACACGGGGGTTATTGTTGTGTTATAATCATAAAAATAGATCGAGAGAGCTTTTGCCGACATTCTGACCTTGTTTGAAACAAGGTCGGTTTTTTGAGAGGGCAAAGGTTTTATCCTGCGGAAAGGTAAACAGATGAAAAGTTCGTTCACTCTGAAAAACGGATACGTATTCGACGCCGGAAAGGTCAAAAAGGGCGACGTATTTATCGACGGCGAGGTGTTCGCCGCGGGTGATATTTCCCCCGAGTTTTCCTCCGCCGATCATTCCGATATTTCCGGTCTTTATATATTACCCGGTTTTACTGACGTGCACGTCCACTTCAGAGAGCCGGGTTTTTCTTATAAAGAGACGATAAAAACGGGGAGCATGGCGGCGGCGCGCGGCGGATACCGGCGCGTCTGCACGATGCCGAACCTGGATCCCGTGCCTGACACGCTCGGGCATCTAAAAACGCAGCTCGACATAATAGAGCGCGACGGCGCGATAGAGGTCGTCCCGTTCGGCTCGATCACTCGGGGCGAAAAGGGAGACGCGCTCTCCGATATGGAGGCTATGGCTCCCTTCGTCGCGGGATTTTCGGACGACGGACGCGGAGTGCAGTCGCGCGATATGATGCGCGAAGCGATGCTCAAAGCCAAAGAGCTGGGCAAAGTGATCTCGGCGCACTGCGAGGTCAATTCACTGCTGAACGGCGGATACATCCACGACGGGATCTACGCGAAAGAACACGGACACAGAGGAATACCGTCGGAGAGCGAGTGGCGCGAGATCGAACGGGATATAGAGCTCGCTTATGAAACGGGCGTGAAGTATCACGTCTGCCACGTCTCGACAAAAGAGAGCATCAGCCTCATCCGCGACGCGAAGAAAAGCGGAGTCGACGTCACCTGCGAGACGGGACCTCACTATCTGCTGCTCGACGAAACGCATCTGCGCGAGGACGGGCGGTTCAAGATGAATCCGCCTTTACGCGGAGTACGCGACCGCGAGGCGATGATCGAGGCGATGATCGACGGCACGCTCGACATGATAGCGACCGACCACGCGCCCCACTCGGCGGAGGAAAAGTCGCGCGGGCTTGAAAAGAGCGCGATGGGCGTCGTCGGCATCGAAACGGCGTTCCCTCTGATGTACACGGGTTTTGTAAAAAGCGGGATCATAACGCTCGGACGGCTGATGGAGCTTATGTGTTTCGCTCCCTGCCGCCGCTTCGGATTTGAATGCGGGATCGGCGCGGGCAAGGACGCGAGCTTCTCGGTCTGGGATCTTGAAAGGGAATATACGGTCGACCCCGGCGAGTTCCTCTCGATGGGCAAAAGCACTCCTTTTGCGGGCGAGCGGGTCTTTGGTCGGTGCGTCGCAACGTATCATAAAGGCAAAAAAATCTATTCGGATTAAAAGTTAGGGTGATCAAAATGGCAAAAAGAACGGATCTCAAAAAAATAATGATAATAGGCTCGGGTCCTATCGTCATCGGACAGGCGGCGGAGTTCGACTACGCCGGCACACAGGCGTGTCTCGCGCTCAAGGAGGAGGGATACGAGGTCCTGCTCGTAAACTCCAACCCCGCGACGATAATGACCGACACCTCGATCGCGGACAAGGTCTATATGGAGCCTCTGACGCTCGAATACGTGGCGAGGATACTCCGCAAGGAGCGTCCCGACGCGATCATCCCCGGCATCGGCGGACAGACGGGACTCAACCTCGCGATGCAGCTTGAAAAGAAGGGCATACTCCGCGAGTGCGGAGTCGAACTGCTCGGCACGAGCAGCAAGAGCATAGAAAAAGCCGAGGACAGAGAGCTGTTCAAGGAGCTTTGCCAGGAGATCGGCGAGCCGGTCATCGCCTCCCGCATCACCTACTCGGTCGACGAGGCGAAGGCGGCGGCGAAAGAGATAGGCTACCCGGTGGTCCTGCGCCCCGCGTTCACGCTCGGCGGCACGGGCGGCGGCTTTGCCGACGACGAGGAGGAGCTTGTTGAAGTTGCGGTCAACGCGTTCAGGCTTTCCCCCGTACATCAGGTGCTTATTGAGAAGAGCGTCCGCGGCTACAAGGAGATCGAATTTGAAGTAATGCGCGACGGCAACGACAAGGCAATCACGATCTGCGGTATGGAAAACGTCGACCCCGTCGGCGTACACACCGGAGACTCCATCGTTGTCGCTCCGATAATGTCGCTGAACGATCACGACCTCAAAATGCTCAACGACAGCGCGATCAAGATCATCCGCGCGCTCGGCATCGAGGGCGGCTGCAACGTCCAGTTCGCGCTCCATCCCAAGACCTCGGAATACTACCTTATAGAAGTCAATCCCCGAGTGTCACGCAGTTCGGCGCTCGCGTCCAAGGCGTCGGGCTATCCGATCGCCCGAGTCACCGCCAAGATAGCGGTCGGAATGGCGCTCGAGGACATAAAGATCGCCAACACGAACGCGGCGTTCGAGCCGTCGCTCGACTACGTCGTCGCGAAGTTCCCGCGTTTCCCGTTCGATAAGTTCGCCGCCGCGAGCAACAAGCTCGGTACGCAGATGAAAGCGACCGGCGAAGTCATGGCGATAGGAAGCACGCTTGAAGAATGTATGCTCAAAGCGGTCAGGAGCCTCGAGACCGGAGTCTGCCATCTGTTCAGTCCCAAGTTCGAGAGCTATACGGAAGACGAGCTTCTCTCCTACGTTTCGGAGTTCAAGGACGACGCAATTTACGCTGTCGCACGTCTGCTCCGCCTCGGAACGCCGATAGATAAGATCTACGAAAAGACGCTCATCACCCCTCTGTTCCTTGAAAGCATAAAGAAGATAACCGACTGCGAAAAAGTCCTCTCGGCGCATAAGGGCGACGTCGAAACGCTCAAAAACGCCAAGAAGCTCGGCTTCTGCGACAAATATATCGCGAAGCTCTGGGATACGAAGGAGGAGGACGTCGCCGCTCTGCGTATCGAAAACAAGATCTTCCCGGTCTACCGTATGGTCGACACCTGCCACACCGGAGCGTATATACCGTACTTCTACTCGTCCTACTCGGGAGAGAACAAGTCGGTCGTCACCGACCGCAAGAAGATAATCGTCCTCGGCGCGGGACCCATCCGCATCGGACAGGGAGTCGAGTTCGACTACTCGACCGTCCACGCCGTCACGACGATCAAAAAGAGCGGCTACGAAGCCATCATCATCAACAACAACCCCGAGACCGTCTCGACCGATTACACGACGGCGGATAAGCTCTATTTCGAGCCGCTGACTCCCGAGGACGTGATGAACATCGCGATCTTCGAGGGCGCGTACGACGCGATAGCCTCCCTCGGCGGACAGACCGCCATCAACCTCGCGGAGCCTCTGCTCCGCCGCGGAATGAACATCATCGGCACGGGAGTCGAGGCGATTGACCGCGCGGAGAACCGCGACCTGTTTGAAAAGATACTGCTCGAACTCAACATCCCTCAACCCGAGGGCAGAGCCGTCACCGACATTGAGGAAGGCGTGCGCGCGGCGGCGAAGATAGGCTACCCAGTGCTCGTCCGTCCCTCGTTCGTGCTGGGCGGACGCGCGATGCAGATAGTGACGTCGGAGACTCAGCTCCGCCACTACCTCAAGGACGCCGTCGAGATCGACGAGGACAAGCCCGTGCTGGTAGATAAATACATCCGCGGCAAAGAGGTCGAGGTCGACGCGATCTGCGACGGCAAGGACGTTTTCGTTCCCGGAATAATGGAGCTTGTCGAACGCACCGGTATCCACTCCGGCGACAGTATGAGCGTATATCCTCCGTTCAGTATTTCCGACAAGGTCAAGGGAGTCATCCTCGACTACTCGAAGCGTCTCGGACTCGGACTCGGCATCGTCGGACTTTACAACATCCAGTTCATCGTCGACGAAAACGACTCCGTTTATATAATCGAAGTCAACCCGCGCTCCTCGCGTACCGTCCCGTTCCTGTCGAAATCGACCGGCTATTCGCTCGCGGACATCGCGACGAACGTCATCCTCGGCAAGTCGCTGAAGGAGCAGGGCATATTCGGGATCTATCCCGAGGAAAAGAAGCGCTGGTACGTCAAGGTCCCGGTGTTCAGCTTCTCGAAGATCCGCGGACTCGACACCTACCTCTCGCCCGAGATGAAGTCGACCGGCGAGGCGATAGGCTACGACGACCGCTTCGACCGCGCCATGTACAAGGCGCTCCAGGCGTCCGGTATGCAGCTCCAGAACTACGGCACCATCCTCGTCACCGTCGCCGACGACGACAAGGAGGAGGCGCTCCCGCTCGTCAAACGCTTCTATGACATCGGCTTCAACATCGAGGCGACGCGCGGAACGGCGGAGTTCCTCAAAAAGAACGGCATACGCACCTCCGTACGCAAGAAGATAAGCGAGGACGAGAACGACATCCCCGACGCTCTGCGGCAGGGACACATCGCCTACGTCATCAACACGCGCGATATGAACACCGACTTCCACAACCGCGACGGCTTCCTGATACGCCGTATCTCGGTCGAGAACAACGTGACGGTCTTCACGTCCCTCGATACGGTCAAAATAGTTCTCGACGTGCTTGAACAGTCCACTATCGGCGTGTCGACGATAGATTCATAAGTGAGAAAAAATGAAAAACACAACTTTTGAGATACTGACGAACGAGCCTCTGACAAAGGACGTTTACCGTATGACGCTTTCGGGCGACACGGAAGGGATCCGTCCCGGTCAGTTCGTCGATATTCGGCTTGACGTCGGGTATCTGCGCCGCCCGATCTCGGTCTGCGACGCGGAAGGGGACGTCCTCACGCTGATATACAAAACGGTCGGCAGGGGGACGGAGGAGATGGCGTCCTATAAGGCGGGGAAACGGCTCGACCTGCTTACCTGCCTCGGCAACGGTTACGACCCTTCTCAAAGCGGAGACAGACCTCTGCTCATAGGCGGGGGAGTCGGCGTACCGCCGCTCTATATGCTCGCAAAAGCGCTGATAAAGCAGGGAAAGGACGTCGGTGTCATCCTCGGCTTCAATACGTCCGACGAGATTTTTTACGAAAAAGAGTTCGCGTCCCTCGGCGCCCGTGTCGCTATAACGACCGTCGACGGTTCGCGCGGGACAAAGGGTTTCGTCACCGACGCGCTCGGACTTTTCGACTATACCTACGTTTACTCCTGCGGACCCAAACCGATGCTGAAAGCGGTCTGCGATAAGATCCCGACGGGCGGACAGTTCAGCCTCGAAGAGCGTATGGGATGCGGCTTCGGCGCGTGTATGGGGTGTTCGGTCAAAACGGCGAACGGATATAAACGGCTGTGCAAGGACGGTCCCGTCCTGAATAAGGAGGAGATCCTATGGTGAACACTGCGGTAGAGCTTTGCGGGATCGCGCTCGACAACCCGGTCATCCCCGCGTCGGGCACCTTCGGCTACGGAAAGGAATTCGCGGAGATCTACGATATAAATATCCTCGGCTCTTTCAGCTTCAAGGGGACGACGGGAGAGGAGCGTTTCGGCAATCCGACTCCCCGTATCGCGGAAACGCCGGGCGGTATGCTCAACGCGGTCGGACTCCAGAATCCGGGAGTCGAACACGTGATAAAAACGATACTCCCCGAAATGAAGTCGTATTTTCACAAAAAAGTGATGGCGAACGTCAGCGGCTTTTCGGTCGACGAGTACGTCAGAGTCTCGTCCCTTCTCGGCAAAGAGGAGCAGGTCGGCTGGATAGAGCTGAATATCAGCTGTCCCAACGTCCACGGCGGCGGGATGAGCTTCGGCACGGACGAGCGCTCGGCTTACGAAGTGACGAAAGCGGTCAAGGGCGCGACGGACAAACCGGTCATAGTCAAGCTCTCGCCCAACGTGACGGATATATGCTCGATAGCAAAAGCGTGCGAAAAGGGCGGCGCCGACGGCATCAGCCTTATAAATACGCTGATGGGTATGAGGATAGACCTCAAAAGAAAAAGACCCGTCCTCGCGAACGTGACGGGAGGCTATTCCGGCCCCGGGGTGTTCCCGGTGGCTCTGCGGATGGTCTATCAGGTGTATGAGGCGGTCAATATCCCGATAGTCGGGATGGGCGGCGTTTCTTCGGCGGAGGACGTTATCGAAATGATGCTCGCCGGAGCGACGGCTGTCGAAGTAGGGGCGGCGAACCTTATCGATCCATACGCCTCGAAAAAGATCGTCGAGGGACTCCCCCGGGCGATGGAAAAATACGGTATAACCACACTCAAAGATATTATAGGAGGCGCTCACTGATGGGAAAAGACGTCATAATAGCCTGCGACTTTCCGAGCAGAGAGGAAACGCTCGGATTTCTCGCAAAATTCAAGGATAACAAGCCGTTCGTCAAGATCGGTATGGAGCTGTTCTACGCGGAGGGACCGTCGATCGTGCGCGAGATAAAGGAGAGGGGACATAAGATCTTCCTCGATCTCAAGCTCCACGACATCCCGAACACCGTCAAAAAGGCGATGAACGTGCTTTCGCGACTTGACGTTGATATGACCAACCTTCACGCCGCGGGCGCGTCGGAAATGATGAAATACGCGCTCGAGGGGCTTACCCGTCCCGACGGCACGAGACCTCTGCTCATCGCCGTGACTCAGCTCACGTCCACCGGAGAGGAACGGATGCGCGACGAGCTGCTCATCTCTGCGTCGCTCCCCGAAACGGTGCTTTCCTACGCGAAAAACGCGCAGAGGAGCGGTCTTGACGGCGTCGTCTGCTCACCGCTCGAGTCGCCCGTCATCCACGAAAACTGCGGAAAGGACTTCATCACCGTCACTCCGGGCGTGCGCTTCGCCGACTCGGAAAAGGGGGACCAGGTCCGCGTTACGACTCCCGAACGCGCGAAGGAACTCGGCTCCGACTATATCGTCGTCGGACGTCCGATAACCGCCGCCGAAGACCCCGTCGCGGCGTACGAAAAAGCAATGAAAGCCTTTGTCGGCTGATAATAAAGGAGAAAAACCGATGAAAAGACTTATAGCGAAAGACTTACTCAAGATCAAAGCGGTGTTCTTCAGACCCGACGAGCCGTTTATCTGGGCGAGCGGGATCAAAAGTCCGGTTTACTGCGACAACCGCCTTACGCTGACCGACGTCGACGTTCGTAACGACGTTGAAAACGGACTCGCCGAAAATATCAAAAAATACTACCCCGACGTCGAAGTGCTGATGGGCACGTCGACCGCGGGCATCGCGCACGCCGCGATCACGGGACATCTGCTCTCCCTGCCGATGGGATACGTCCGCTCGGGCGCGAAGGACCACGGACGCAAGAACGCGATAGAGGGCAAGCTCCTTCCCGGACAGAAGGTCGTCGTCGTCGAGGACCTTATCTCGACCGGCGGCTCGGTCATCGAAGTCGTCAATATTCTGCGCGAAGCGGGAGCGGACGTCCTCGGGATCGTTTCGATCTTCACATACGGAATGAAAAAAGGACTTGACCGCCTTGCGGAAGCAAAGGTACAAAACGTCAGCCTGACCGACTTCGACACTATCGCCGACGTCGCGGCGGAAGAGGGATATATCGCGAAGGAAGACGTCGAAAGACTGATCAAATTCCGCAACGATCCGTCCGACGAGAGCTGGATAGGAGCGGGCAAATGAGAAGCGTCATCGACATAATGGATCTGTCCGTAGGCGAGATAGACAGTCTCATAGAAACGGCAGAGTCCATAATAAAAGATCCCGCGGCGTACTCGGAGAAATGCCGCGGAAAGAAGCTCGCCACGCTGTTTTACGAGCCGTCGACCCGGACCCGTCTGTCTTTCGAGGCGGCGATGTACGAGCTTGGCGGACAGGTACTCGGCTTTTCCGAGGCGAGCAGCAGCTCGGTCTCGAAGGGCGAGAGCGTAGCCGACACCGTTCGCGTGGTCGGGTGCTACGCCGATATAATCGCGATGCGCCACCCCAAAGAGGGCGCGCCGCTCGTCGCGTCGAGATATTCTTCCGTTCCCGTCATCAACGCGGGCGACGGCGGACACAACCATCCCACGCAGACGCTCGCCGACCTGCTCACGATCAAACGCGAAAAGGGAAGGTTTGACGGACTGACCGTAGGTCTCTGCGGAGACCTTAAATTCGGGCGGACGGTACATTCGCTTATTTCCGCTATGTCGAGATACGAAAACGTCCGCTTCGTTATGATCTCGCCCGTGGAGCTTCGTATCCCCGACTACGTCAAGATCAATACTCTCGACAAAAACAAGATCCCGTACATCGAGGTCACCGACCTCGAAAGCGTGATAGGCGAGCTTGACGTCCTCTATATGACAAGAGTGCAGAAAGAAAGATTTTTCAACGAGGCGGACTATATAAGGCTCAAGGACTCTTATATCCTGACCTCTGAAAAGCTCGCGGGAGCCAAGGCTGATCTTTCGGTCATGCATCCGCTGCCGAGGGTAAACGAGATCTCGACCGACGTCGACTCCGATCCCCGCGCGTGCTACTTCAAACAGGTGCTTTACGGCAAATATATGCGTATGGCGCTTATCCTGATGCTTCTGGGGGTGTGAATATGATAATAGGACAGATAATCAACGGCATCGTGCTTGACCACATCACCGCCGGACGCGGAGTCGACATATACGAAACGCTCCGCCTCGGAGAGCTTGACTGCACCGTCGCGATGATATTCAACGCCGACTCGGTCAAGATGGGCAAAAAGGACATCATCAAGATCGGAACTCCGATAGATATAGACCTCGACGTGCTCGGTATCATCGATCCCGGCATCACCGTAAACTATATCCGCAACGGAGAGGTCGCGAAACGCGAACGTATCTCGCTCCCGGCGACGATACGCGGCATCCTCAAATGCAAAAATCCGCGCTGCATCACGACGACCGAACAGGGACTTACGCAGGAGTTCCGCCTCTGCGACGAGGAAAACAAGGTCTACCGCTGCGTTTACTGCGAGACGAAAGCGGATACGTCAAGTCTGAAATAAGAAACGCTAAGAAACGCTAAGAAACGCTAAGAAACGCGAGGGGGACCTTTTAAGGAAAGGTCCCCCTCGCGCTCCCCTCTAAACCTTACAAAGGGAAGGGAGATAAACAAGAATTTAGCGGCGTATTTGAAAGACGAATGATAGTCGAAAACTTCACCTTAAATCGGTGAGTGAGCGGTTTTGTCAATAGCTCACCCCTATGGGGGAGCTGTCGACGAAGTCGACTGAGAGGGCACGCCTGCGGTTGGTTACTATTCGTAATACCCTCTCCGTCACGGCGGGACGGACACCGCCGCGCCACCTCTCCCATGGTGAGAGGTACCCGTTAGTGTTCGCTCGCCGCCTCGAGGTGAAGTATGTGCCTATCGTTTGTAACGGCAATAGTTGCTCCGCTAAATTCTTGTTTATATTTCTGTCCCTCTGAAAGGTTTAGAAAAGGGTGCGGGAAAAACCTTTCCTTAAAAGGTTTTTCCTGCGCTCCCGTTCTCTCCTATATTCTTGTTTATATTTCTATCCCGATCAAAAAACGTGGGACCTTTGTTAGTAAGGTCCCACGTTTTATGTTTTATTTCAACACTTCCCGCTCTTCGGTAAAGCCTCTGCCTCTGACCTCTTTTATCTGCGTTACGGTGATGAACGCGTGCGGATCGGCGCCTTTGATGAGTTCGGTCGCGTCGTAGAGCTTACGCGGAGGGATGACGCAGATGATGCCCTTTTGATTTTCTCCGAGCTTTCCGGTCTCTATCATCGCCATCGTGACTCCGGCTTCAAGCGTGTTGAGCAGAAGCTCTCGGAGTTTTTCGTATTCCTTGGAGATTATGAACAGCTGTATCTGACTCTTGCCGACGAGCATAACGCGGTCGAGCAGGAGCGTTTCGAGGACGACGACGATTATCGCGTAGAGGGTCGATTCGGCGGGAGCGAATATCGCCTGTCCGCCGACGACGATTATATCGCAGAGCCACACAAATATGGACACGGGCAGATGGAACACCTTTGCGAGAACGAGGTTGATTATATCCGAGCCGCCCGTAGACGAGCCTACTCTCATCACGAGTCCGAGCGAGATGCCGAGCAGACACCCGGCGAAGATCGACGCGGTGAGCGGGTCGGAGGTCATATTTCCGATCCCCGGGATGCGCTGGAACAGTTCGAGAAACAGAGGATATATGACCGACGACACGATTGTCGTCATAACGAACGCTTTGCCGAGGACGATCAGTCCGAGTATGAGCATAAGGATATTCAGTATAAGGACGAACATGGGCACGTCGATCTGCGGTATCAGCTTGCTCATGACTATACCGATACCGGTCGTACCGCCCATTATTATATCGTGCGGTATGACGAACGCCGCAACGAGAAACGCGAGCAGGGCGTTTCCGGCGACGATCGAAGCCGTCGTCAGAGCGGCGTTTTTCGCTTTCTTTTTTGTGATGGACAAGATGACACACCCCCCGATTTATCACTGTCTTATAAAGTCTATATTAAAGTATATCCGCGAAAAAGTAAAAAGTCAACACCGCCCGACAAAAAAGGCGCGTAAATTTCCGGACTGACTTTCACCCAAAATCCTACTGTGGAATTTACTTTGGGAATTTACTTAAAAAACGCCTCTCCTGTTTTTTGAAAAAAACTCTTGACAAATCACGATAGCTGTGATACAATTCAAAAGTGCCTTATGGCGGAATAGCTCAGCTGGCTAGAGCATTCGGTTCATACCCGACAGGTCGTTGGTTCAAATCCGACTTCCGCTACCAAAGGCCCGGTGGTCAAGCGGTTAAGACACCGCCCTTTCACGGCAGTAACAGGGGTTCGATTCCCCTCCGGGTCACCAACAAAAAAGCGCCTTTTGTCTACCGACAAAAGGTGTTTTTTGTTGAACGACGTGTTCCGCTTGCGCGGAACGTGATGTTTCCTTCGGAAGTGATGTACGCTGACGCGAGTGATGTGTGCCTGCGGCACGTGAGCGGAACGCATCACATCACTTTGCGGCATAGCCGCAATACATCACTGTTTGCGGAGCAAACTGCATCACTTGCGCCGACGGCGCATACATCACTTTACGATCCCGATCTCATTTGGTATTATAAACAAGAAGGGGACGGTACCATGTCTGTATAGAACTGAGTATATCGACGAAATTGCCTATAAATCGTTAAGTGATCAATGCACGACGATCCGTGTAATGCTTATTGCTTCTTGCCGGACGGCGAAAGGAGCCGACACAAATGAAGAATGACGTCATCAACCATTACGACGCGTTGATCGATGAAGGAAATGATCCGTTTCGCGATCCGAAACCTTTAAAAGAATACATGGATCGTTGGGACGGAAAACAGTTGTAAACCGGACCGCTTCGTTGAATTGTTCACAATTATATGGTACAATATCCTAAAACAGTCGGCTGAAAGAGCCGATGAGGCGCGTTCGCGCCGTTGAAAAAAACTGCGTTTTCAGTTTATTTCACTGATTTTTCGGGAGGGACCGTTATGATCTGCAGATCCTGCGGTATGGAATACGACGACTCTCTGTCGGTTTGTCCGACGTGCGGAGAAAAGGCGGGAGACGCCGAAAATACGCGCAAAGACAGACTGACTTGGGACGGAGCGGCGCGCGAGAGCGCTTCCGACGCGTTTTCCGAACAGAACGACGCGCGCTCTTTTGACTCGGAGGAAAATAATTCCGGCTACCGCGAGGCTCCGCCGTACACAGAGGGACAGAGATACGTTTTCGGTCGACCGGCGTTCACGTCTGTCCTGCCTATGAAATGGCATATTTTTCTCGTTTATTTCGGTATCTGGGCGGTCTCGTTCGGCTCTTTTTCCGACGGACTTCTCAGCCTTGCCGGCTCGCTCGGCAATTTCACCTCCGACGTGTTCAGCGCGGCGTCGGCTCAACAGTTTCTGAACAACGGAGAACTCCTTTCTGCGGACGCATTCTACGCGCTCTATCCCGTGATGAAGACGTTTGACGCGGTCTACGGGGCGCTTCTCATAGCGCTCGGTATATTCGGAACCGTTACGGGGTTCGCCCTGCTGAAAATGAAAAAGACTGCTCCCAAAATTTTCGTCGCCTTCTGCGGATGCTATTTCGGGATAAAAATGCTTTACACAGTCGTCGTAACGTACGTCATCCGTGACTCCGGCTCGCGTTTCGGCGCGGACACCGTCCTGTCTCTGGCTTTTTCCGCCCTTGCTTCGGCGGCTCTGGTCTACGCTAACTACGTTTATTACAAAAAGAGGAAGCATCTGTTCGTCAACTGAGCATAAAAAACCGATCCGGGATAAAAGGGCTTTCGACTCCTTTATCCCGGATTTTTTTGAGAATCTTTACAACAACGCGCATTCCGGTTGGAGTGTGCGGGAGGAAAAACCGTTATCTTCGGTCTTTCCGGGGAACGCGACTGAGTAGAGCGTCGTTCCGAAGCTGATGCTTTTCAGTTTGTCATATATGGGAAAAGCAAAATGGTTCGTCGGGAGTCCCGCCACGAGCATCCCGTATTTTTTCCCTGCCTCGCGTATCATATTTGCCAGAAAGACGCGGTAGATCTCCTCCGAATCGTCACGGCTGAGCATAAACGACAGCATGGGGAACGAAAGCGGGACGTTTTCCTTCGGGAGCTTCACGTATCCGAGCGCTGACAGAAGGGGGTTGAAAACCCTTACCGCCTTCATCGGAGCGCTGTATCTTTTGACGACGTACTGTTTGTATCCGCTCTGATCCCAGAGCGCACCGGCCGCGGCTATACCGCTTTCGTCGGTGAGGAGCCTGAAATCGTCGATTTTTAGCCCGGTGAACCCGTCGAGAGAGTCGATCGCGGGGAACAGATCCTTTTTTCTTCCCTCGGAATTCAGAAAATTCAGGAGCGCCGGCAGGTCTTCTTCTGTCGCGCCGCGGAATACAAGGCCGGACACAGGAGCCTTTAGCCTGACCTTGGGCGAGATTATGAAAGTCCTGTATTCCGCAAACGGCTTCATCGTCAGGACGCGGTCGATCCTGTCGAATATCCTTCTCGCCTGCGCGTTTTCCGACACGACCGAGCAGTAATAGAGATCGGCTCCCTCCTGCTTCAGCTCTCTGATAAATCCGAGTCCGAGCCCGGAAAGTCCGGAATGCGACGCGTCTTTTTTGAGTCCGCAGATGTAGCAGGTCTTTCGCCGTTCTCCGCCGATATACGCGTCCCTTATCAGCTCAGCGCAGGTGCCGACGACCCTGCCGTCCGCCCTTGATACGAATACCTTCGCTTCCCCCGGCTCTTTCATATAGGATGCGTAAGCGTCGGGGCGCCGCGTATACAGGAGCTCGATCTTTCCCTTTGCCGCGGAGCTTTCCAATACTTCAAGGATCGCTTTGCCGTCGTCGGGCGAGGCGACGAATGAAAGCTCGCTCATTTCTTGATCTCCTCCAGATTTTCGCCGACGGGGATGCCCGAGCGCCGGTCGACCTCGAAGTGAAAGACGACGTTGACGAACCAGTAGGCAAAATTGATCAGCGGTCTGTGCGTGCGGCGGAGCAGGGTAAAGCCTCGCCGAAAGATCGAACCGAAGCTGAAATAGTATTTCCGGTACTTTTTGCAGTAGGCTCTGAGCTCTTCCGGAGTCATTTTTTTAGGCTCGAAGGTGATCTTTCCGAAGGTGTAGCCGTCTTCAAGCCACCATTTTTCGGATATCAGGCGATCCTGCGCCTTGAATGACGCGTAGGTCTCGGTCCCGGGGAAAATCAGCAGATGATTGAACGCCACGACGAAGAATTTATGCTTTTTGCAGAAATCGAGAGTCGTTTTGAAGGTCTCCTCGCTGTCGGAGTCAAAGCCGAACACGAAGCTCGCGTAGATGCTGATACCCGCTTTGTGGATCTTTTCTATGAGCTCGTCGCGCTCGCCGAGCCTTTCCGTCCAGCTCTTGTTCATCTGACGCAGATTGTCGCTTTCGACCGACTCGAAGCCGATCAGCACCATCTCACATCCGCTTTCCTTCATAAGCTTCAGCATTCTTTCGTCCTTCGCCACGTCGAGGGTGATCTGGGTGGTCCAGATTATGCGCAGTTTTTTCAGCTCGGTGAAAAGCTCTTCCGCGAAACGCCTGTCGGAAAAAATACTGTCGTCAACGAAGAAAAATATCTTGTGCTCGCAGGTCTTTATCTCGTCGATGATATCCGTGACATCTCTGTGCAGGTAATGCGAGTGATAGTAGCCCGCGATGGAGCAGAATTCGCAGTTGTGATAGCATCCGCGTCCCGTCTCTACGAGAGATACGGGCAGATATTTTTTCATTTTGCTTTTGTAGATGCTCCGGTCGGGTCTCTTATAGGCGATGCACGCGCCGCCGTCGTACCTCTTGCGCAGAGTCCCGTTTTCGAGGTCGGAGAGAACGTCTCCCATTATCGCGTCCGCGTTGCCCACCATAACGGAGTCGGCGTGTTCTGTTGCCTCGTCGGGACAGAGGGTGACGTGATATCCGCCGAGGATGACCTTTTTACCGCTGAGCCTAAACCGCTCTGCGATCGCGTAAGCGCGTTTCGCGGTGTATGTTTCGACCGTGATGAACACGGCGTCCGAGTCGGTCCCGTAGTCGATCGGTTCGATCCTGTCGTCGAAAAATTCACGCTCGATGCTTCCGGGAAGCAGGGAATTAAGCACAGCCACGGTCAACGGCTCCATAAGCCAGGTCTTCAGATATTTCTGACCGGGCTTTTTCCCGATCGCTGGGAGTATGAACGTGATCTTCATCGCTTTTTCGTACGCTCCTTTCGAAGTGTCTTTTCCGTCTTTTTGTTGTAGATCCTGAAGCCTATGTTCACGGCGAGCTTGAGAATACCTCCGCGCCTGTTGCCGACAGTCCTTTTGAAAATGCGTTTAAGCGTGTAGCACTCGTTCGAAACTTGCGCGAGCAGGTCTTCAAGCTCCGTCCTGCCCATGTTTTTCGGCTCGAAAACTGCGTGAATACTGTCGTAGTCGTTCCAGTCCGTCGAGAATATGCGACCTTCGGACTTCAGTTTTTCGAACACCGGGGTATTGGGATACGGCGTCAGTATCGCGAACCGCGGTATATCGACGCCGATCTCCTCTATCAGGTCCGGCATCCCGAGGATGCTCTCCCTCGTATCTCCGTCAAAGCCGAGCATAAAGGTGCCGAGGACCGAGACCCCGTTCCCGTGGAATTTTTCCACGGCTTTTTTATATTCTTCGACTTTGTTCTTTTTACTGCTTTCCCGCAGGCTTTCCTCGCTGAAGGTCTCGAATCCCATAAGGATCCCGATGCATCCGCTTTCTATCATCAGACCGAACAGTTCTGCGTCCTCGCAGACGTCCGTCGTGCAGAGTCCCGCCCATTTTATCCCGAGCGGGATCAGGGCTTTATAGAATTCCGCGGCGTAGGCGCGGTTCGAGGTGGGCGAGGGATCGAGGAAGAGGATATGCTTCCTTTTCAGCGACTTTATCTCGTTTATAACGTCTTCGATCCTCCGCGCGGTGTGCCTTCCTCCGCCCCAGAAGGAGTTGATGACGCAGAACGAGCAGTTGTTCGTACATCCGAAGTTTGCGATCACGGTGGGAAAAGGGAGGTATTTGCGCTTTTGCATTATCTCCCGCTTCGGTATGACGGGAAAACAGCCGATATCGCAGGGCTTCCCGTCGTATCGCGCCTTCGGCTCGCCTTTTGCGTAGTCGTCGATGAACTGTCGCCAGACGCGGTCGGCGGGACCCGTCAGCACGGTGTCCGCGTGCAGGGCGGCCTCGTCGGGCAAAAGTGTGACGTGGTGCCCTCCCATCACGGTATAGCTGCCTCTTTTGCGGAAAAAGTCGACGATCTCGTATCCGCGTTTGACGGATGAGGTGACCGAGGTCACGGCGACGACGTCGTAATGCTCAAAAGACTCATAGTCGGCTTCCGTAACGCCCTCGTCGACCGCTTTGAACTCCGCGCCGTATCTTTCGGGAGTCAAAGCGGCAAGATAGGGCATCGTGAGCGGCATATAACTCAGAGATCTCGTGAACGCGCTTCTGCACCGGTAATTGTTATCGTACGGAGTCACGAACAGTATCTTCATTTTTGACCTCCGGGATGTCGGAGTTGTCGGACATCACGTCGCTTCCGTATATTTCAAACGATCTCGCGTATTTTCTGTAGCCCGCGTTTACAAGCGCGTACACGCTTTTCAGCGTCCTGACCCTTTTAAGGTCGAGCCTCTTGAAGATGTTCTTTACCGTGTACGCTTCCTTCCACGCCCACGCGGTACCCTTTTCAAGCTCCTCCTTCGTCATCTGCTTCGGCTTGAACACGCAGTGCTCCACGTCGTACATCGCGAAATCTCTTTCGATTATTCGCCCTTCGCTCTCGAGCTCCCGGTAGAAGTCGGTGTTCGGGAAGGGAGTTATGATCGAAAAGCGCGGGAGGTCGATCTTCGCTTTTACGCATAGCTCGACGGTACGCCGGAAAACGTCCGGTCCGTCCCCGTCCGCGCCGAAGGCGAAGCATCCCATCACCATTATCCCCTGCCTGTGGAGCTTGTCCATCAGAGCGACGTATGTGTCGACGCGGTTCACTCCTTTACGGATATCCTTTTGAGTTTCCTGATTCACCGACTCGAAGCCTATCAGCAGACCCTTGCACCCGCTTTTTCTGAACAGCTCAAGCAGCTCGTCGCTTTTGCCGATCGCGGTGGTGGTAAGTCCGAACCACCATTTTTTCAGCGGGATCATGGCGGTGAACAGTTCTTTCGCGTAATTCACGTCCGCGATGAGGTTCACGTCGGGGAAAATGACCTCCTTGCCCTTGAAGCTCTTTATCTCGGCAATAACGTCGCCGACGGGTCGCGTGATGACGCGCTTTCCGAACGCGGCGGGATAGGCGCAGAACGTGCAGGAATGGTTGCACCCGCGCACTGCCTCGACGGTATTGAGCGTTATGTATTTCTTTTTGTTCAGCAGATCCTTCCTGGGCAGGGGTCTGTTGGCTATGTCGGCGCAACCGCCGCCGTCGTACCTCTTTTTGAGACACCCGTCTCTTACGTCGAGAAGCGCCTGCGGAAAGCTCTTCTCTCCGAGCCCGGTCAGAACGGCGTCAGCGTGGGCGGCGGCTTCCTCCGGCATAAGCGAGGGATGTACCCCTCCGAGGAGTACGGTCTTTCCCTTTGAACGGAAGTAGTCCGCATAGCGGTAGCATCTCGACGAAGTTCCCGTGATGCAGGTGATCGCGATGACGTCCGCGTCGCAGTCGAGCGGGATCGCCTCCGCGGTCTCGTCATAGATGACGACCTCGGCGTTCAGCTCCTTCGGAACGAGAGCGGCGAGCAGGGCGAGGGTTATCGGGGCGTAGTGAAGTCCCTTGTGGAACATACCGTTGTATCTGTGCATCGCGCCCGCCGGTGAGATCAGAGCTATTTTCATCGGTTTTTCCCTTTCATTCAGTCGATCGGTATAAATGAAGATACCGCCATAAGGATCATCCCAATTCCGACGGACAGCGCGATATAACGGGGTGTATTACCCCTGCCCGTCAGCAGTTTTTCGGACGGGGAACGCGCGGCGTCGAGAAAGGCGGGAAGTACGGCGGACATCAGTATAAGAGACAGGACTCCCGCGCCGATCTGGAGCAGATCGGTGACGGATACAGGCAGGAACGCGGCGCAGACGACCGCCGGCAGAGTCGAGGCTAACCACGCGGCGTATCCCTTTACACGGACGGTTTTGCGAATGACGTCCGAAAACGCGAACCCGCTTGAGAGGAAAGACGAAAACATCGCCGCGAGCACGAGAACGGTGCAGACGAGCTCCACCGCGCGGCTTCCCACCGAGAGGGCGAGCCCCGTAGTCGCTACCGGCGTCACGTTTTCGGAGCCTTTCAGAGCCGATAAAATGAAAACGACCGTCAGAACGGCGTTGAGACTCAGACCTCCCGCCACGGCTTTTCCGGTCTTTTCCCGGTCTTTGATATACACGCAGACCTGCATGACCGAAAAGATCGCGGAGAACGCGAACATGAACAGCCCGTAAACGGCGAACACTTTTCCGGGATCACCGAACGAGAAAGATACGGCGCCTTTCGGACGGAAAAGCGACAGGACCGTAAGAAAGACTACCGCCGCTCCGATCAAAGAGACGGACAGCGTTTCTCCCGTCCCGAGTCCTCTTACGCCGAACGCGGCGGCAAGCGAACAGACGGTGAAGAAAACGGCGCACGCGAATGGGATCCCGACCGAAAACGTATCGGAGATCACCTGCGCGGCGCAGAGGGTGTATACGGCTAAATTTTCGACAAGGAGCAGACACATCAGAACGTAAAAAACGGTCCTCAGGACCCTCCTCTTTCCGGATTTGAAAAGGTGCTCGTCAAGTATCGCGGAGAGATCCTCGGATGATTCGGAGTTCCTGCACAGATCCGCTATGACGAAATACAGCCCGAGGCTCACGGTGTAAGCGAGCCCGAGAGCAACGAGCGTTCCGAACAATCCGATCTTCGACACGGCATAGGGCAGCGTGAGGAGTCCGGTCCCCATACCCGCTCCGGCGACAAGCAGGACGGATTCTGTCAAACTCAGTTTTTTGTTTTTCATTGTTTTTTTAGATTTGTTTGCGTTTGTGAAGCTGCACGCGTAAAGGGACGGCGAAACGTATGATAAAAAATTATATCATTAAAATATGAATAAATCAAGTCGGGTCAAAGCAGGAGGATTCTTCCGCTTTTTTAACAAAATACCACTTGTTTTTTGCCGAGATATATTATATAATATGTTTAATTAGTTTGAAATTAACACGAAGGGAAAACCGGAAGTGAAAAGATACTCGTTCAAAGGCGGCGTTCATCCGCCGCAAAACAAGAACACGGCGGGACTGCCGGTCGTGGACATGCCCCTTCCTGAGAAGGTCTATATACCGCTTTCGATGCACATAGGCGCGCCCTGCGAGCCTCTTGTCAAGGTCGGGGACTCCGTTTTCAAAGGTCAGATCATCGGCGATGTCAAGTCGGGACTCGGAGCGCCGGTACACGCGACGGTGTCGGGTAAAGTCGAGGCGATAAAAGTCTCGACCAACGCGGCGGGACAGAACACCGGATATATAGTTATACAGAACGACTTTGAGGAAAGGCTCTCGCCCGATATAACGCCTTCGGACAAGGCGCCCGAAGAATACACGATCGACGACGTCGTTTCCGCGGTCCGCAAAGCAGGCATCGCCGGAATGGGAGGCGCGACCTTCCCGACCTACGCGAAGCTGCAGTCGGCGTACGGAAAGATCAAATATCTGATAGTCAACTGCGCGGAATGTGAGCCGTATATCACGGTCAACCACCGGCTCATGCTCGAGCATCCGGAGCGCATAGTCAACGGACTTATGCTGCTTATGAAGGTCTTCGGTCTGTCTCGCGGATACATCGCCGTCGAGGACAACAAGCTCGACGCCGCCGAAGCGCTCGAGAGCGCGATAGAGGACCCGGACCTTATCGACGTCTGTGTTATGGAGACCAAATATCCGCAGGGGGACGAAAGACAGATCATATACGCGCTCACGGGACGCGAGCTGACGAGCGGACATCTGCCGTTCGAGGTCAAGTGTCTGGTCCTCAACGCGGAGACCGTCGCGGCGATCTATAACGCCGTTATTTACGGTATGCCCCTGATCGAACGCTACGTCACGGTCGACGGCGACTGCGTCGCGGAGCCGAAAAACCTCAACGTCCGCCTCGGGACTCCCATTTCCGAACTCATCGACTATTGCGGAGGACTCACCAGCGAGCCGCACAAGATAATATGCGGCGGTCCTATGATGGGCATAGCCCAGTGGGACATCAACGCTCCCGTCATCAAGGGGACTTCCTCAGTCATCGTATTTTCAAAGAACAAGAGAAAAAGATTTTCGTTCAATCCGTCCTGCATCCACTGCGGACGCTGTGTGGGACACTGCCCGATGCACCTTATGCCGAACTACCTCTACGCGTTCGCCAAGGACGGTCAGCTCGACCGCTGTGTGGAGTTCGACATCATGGGATGTGTCGAGTGCGGAAGCTGTTCCTACGACTGCCCGGCTGACGTGCCGATAGTACAGACCATCCGCGCGGCAAAGGGAAAGATAAACGAGGAGCAGAGGGCGCGCAAAGCGGCGCTCAACAAGACGTTCGTCGTTCCCGAAAAAGAGGACGAAAGCAAGAAGGAGGGCAGGAGAGTTGAACACTAAAGAATTCAACAAGGCGCTCACGGTGACCTCCCCTCCGCACCTTAAAAACCCCGAAACGACCCATACACTGATGTTCGACGTGCTTATCGCGCTCATACCCGCCTCGGCGTGGGGCGTGTACACGTTCGGCTTCCGCGCGCTCGTGCTGATACTGCTTTCGATGGCGGCGTCGGTCGCGTTCGAGGCGGCATATCAGTTCTTCATGAATATCCCCGTTACCGTCAAGGACGGGAGCGCGCTCGTCACGGGACTTCTGCTCGCGCTCTGCCTGCCGGTCTCCGTGCCGCTCTGGCTCCCCGTCGTAGGAGACTTTTTCGCGATAATCGTGGTAAAACAGATCTTCGGCGGAATAGGCAAAAACATCGTCAATCCCGCCATCGCGGCGAGGGTGTTCCTGTTCCTCGCCTGGCCGGATCATCTTTCGCGCTTTACTTCTCCCGGCGCGTCTCTGCCCCTGTTCGCCAACGTTCCGTTCCCGGACACCGTAGCGTCAGCGACCCCGCTCGCCGCTCTCAAAACGGGAGATATGCCGGCTGACGATCTGTTCGATATAGTCCTCGGAAACGTGGGAGGCACTATCGGCGAGGTCTCGTCGGTGATGCTGATAATAGGCGGTATATACCTGCTCGTCCGCAAGACCGTGCGCTGGCAGATACCGGTCTCGTATATAGGTACCGTGGCTCTGCTTTCGTTCGTTTTTCCGCGGATGGAATACACGTTCAACTTCGTCGCGCTTGAATTGTTCTCGGGCGGGCTGCTGCTCGGCGCGATATTTATGGCGACGGACTACGTCACGTCCCCTGTCACCCGTTCCGGACGCCTGATATACGGCGCGGGATGCGGTATCATCACCGTCGTGATACGCTTTTTCGGCAACTATCCCGAGGGCGTTTCGTTCGCTATCATGATAATGAACCTGCTCGTGTGGTATATCGATATGTTTACAAGACCGAAGAGATTCGGAGGTGTTGAGAAAAATGCCGGAAAATAAGAAAAACCCCGGATATTTCCTCAAGACCGGGATAATACTCCTGCTGATCGCCTCGGTGATGGCGACGCTGATAGCCGTCGTCAACGCGCTTACCAAAGACAGGATCAGCGAAAACGAGTTCTCCGTCCTGCGTTCCGCGGTCGACCGTATATACGGCAAAGACTCCGAACTCGACGAGATAAGCGTATCCGGAAGCGCCGTAGATACGGTGTATGAAGTCACGAATGCCGGAGAGATCGTCGGATATTGCGTCCGCGTGACCGAGAACGGCTTCAAGGACGAGATCAAGCTCGTCGTACTGACCGACAGAACGGGAAAATGCCTCGCGGTAGAGATAACGTCGATCTCCGATACTCCCGGAGTCGGCACCAAAGTCACCGATCAGGGGTATCTGTCCGGATTTGCAGGCAGGACCAAGTCGAACATCGGAGATTACGATACGATAACCGGGGCAACGATCTCCTCGTCGGCGGTCAAACGCGCCGTCGCGGAGGCGCTGTCGCTCGGTATCTATTACCCCGACGATTATTTCGACGATCCGGTCGAGACGGATCCCGCGCCCGAGACCGAGCCGATAGATCCTACTATGGTAACGTCCGGCGAGACCGAGCCTCAGACCGAACCCGTGTTCGAGACCGACGAGAAGGGCGAGACCAAGGCGCTTTCCTATATCCGCGTCCTGGGCGAAGTCACCGTGACTATGCGCGAGACCACCGCTCCCGCGACGCCCGGCGAAAGCACGACCGCGGATCCGAACGCGACAACCGCGCCCGAGACTCCCGCTCCCGCGTCCGAGCCGGTAGACCCGACGACTTCGGAGCCGGAGAATACCGATACTCCGGACGGCACGACCGCTCCGCCCGAAACGAACTCGCCTGCGGAAAGTCAATCCGAGTCGGAAAGCGCGACCGAAAGCGCTCAGGGATCAAATAACGAAGGAGGAAACGGCAATGACTGAAAAACCGACCGTTAAAGAACAATTCCGTTCGGGTATAATCACGAACAACCCGACCTTCGTTCAGCTTCTCGGCACCTGCCCGGCGCTCGCCACGACGACGTCCGCTCAGAACGCCTTCGGAATGGGCATCTCGGTCACGTTGATACTGATTTTTTCAAACCTGTTTATTTCGCTTCTGCGTAAGCTGATCCCGAATCAGATACGCATAGCGTCGTATATCGTGATAATCTCCGGATTTGTCACGATGCTCGAAATGGCGATAAAGGCGTTCCTGCCGTCCCTGTCCAACTCGCTCGGACTGTTCATCCCGCTCATAGTCGTCAACTGTATCATACTCGCGCGCGCAGAGGCGTTCGCGTCGAAAAACAAACCGATCCCTTCCGTCATCGACGGACTGACGATGGGACTCGGATTTACAGTCGCGCTCGTCATCCTCGGATCGGTGCGCGAGATCATAGGCAACGGCACGATCTTCGGCCTTTCGCTGTTCGGCTCGTGGTACGAGCCTGCCGTTCTGTTCATTCTGCCGCCCGGAGCATTCCTCACGCTCGGATTTATCATCGCCCTCGTGCAGAAGCTCCGCGCAAGGCGCGACGAGTATAAACGACAGCGCGAGATCGAAACGCGCAGACGCAAAAGGGAGGCGGGAATATGACTCTTTCCGGTATCCTTATGCTTTTCATCTCGGCGGTATTCATCGACAACTTCGTTTTGACGAAGTTCCTCGGCTGCTGTCCTTTTCTCGGCGTGTCGTCAAAACCAGACACCGCGCTCGGTATGGGCTGCGCCGTCACGTTCGTCATGACTCTGTCGTCCGCCGCGACGAACCTGCTTTACAACTATATCTTAGTCCCCGCGGAGCTTGAATATCTCAAGACCGTCGCGTTCATCCTCGTCATAGCGTCGCTCGTTCAGATGATCGAATTCTTCCTGAAGAACAAGCTCCCCGCGCTCTACGAGTCACTCGGGATCTACCTGCCGCTCATCACGACGAACTGCGCCGTTCTCGGAGCCGCTCTGCTGAATATACAGGAGGGGTACAACTTCATTCAGTCGGTAGTGTTCGGTTTCGGCTCCGGAGTCGGATTTACGATGGCGATACTCATTCTCGCGGGAGTACGCTCGCGTCTCCATTTCTCGAACCCGCCGAGATCCTTCCGCGGGATCCCGATAGTCCTCATCACAGCCGGACTTATTTCGATGGCGTTCATGGGATTTTCCGGGATGAAGTTTTAAGGAGGCGGAGGACTGATGAGCAACATTCTATACGCCTTTATTCTGTTTGCGTCGCTCGGACTCGTTCTCGGAGTCGTGCTCGCGGTCGTTTCAAAGGTGTTCGCCGTCAAGACTAACCCGAAGGTAGAAAAGATAGCGGAGCTTCTTCCGGGCGCGAACTGCTCCGGATGCGGATATACGAGCTGTCACGCGCTCGCCGAGGCGATCGAAAAGGGAGTCGCCAAGACCAACGCCTGCCGCGTCTGCGACGCCGAAACGATCTCAGAGATAAGCGAGCTGATGGGCGTCGCTCCCGAAAAGACCGTACGTATGCGCGCACAGGTCATGTGTACGGGAACGTTCGATAAGGCGAGATCAAAATACGTTTACGAAGGGCCGCGCGACTGCGCCGCCGCCGCTAAACTCGGGGGAGGAAACAAAGCCTGCCTCAACGGCTGTATCGGCTTCGGTACCTGCGTTTCAAAGTGCAATTTCGGCGCGATAAGCGTCATCGACGGCGTCGCGCAGATAGATTACGCCAAGTGTATGGGCTGCGGTACCTGCGTCGCCGCCTGCCCAAAGCATATAATCAAACTCATACCCTACGACGC
The DNA here is from genome assembly GCA_902785485.1 of uncultured Ruminococcus sp. Taxonomy (GTDB): domain Bacteria; phylum Bacillota; class Clostridia; order Oscillospirales; family CAG-272; genus RUG13077. Next base: position 61,665 of record CACZZA010000004.1, read on the forward strand.
CGCGTACTGGGTCGGATGTATGTCCGTCGATAACGGACGGACTACGATGCGTAACTGCGACGCGGGATGTATAGGCTGCCGTATCTGCGAAAAGAACTGTAAGACCGGCGCCATCACCATCCACGACGGAGTCGCCGCAATCGACTACGGTAAGTGCGTGGGGTGCGGAGTCTGCGTCATCAATTGCCCGCGTAAGATCATCCATACCGGAAACCTGCACCACCACGTAAGGGTGTTGACCGATATGGCGCTCGACGAACGCGAAAACGCAAAAAGATAACGAAAAAAGAAAAAACGCAAGAAGATAACTAACCAAGGGACTGAACAAAAACAGTCCCTTATTTTTATTAACAGGAAAATTTATCGCACTCGGTCTCGCGGCGATGACCGCTGACTAACTATAAAGCCTTGTTCAGTGGCAATTTGCGCTTCGTCCGTTCTCTCCCACTCGACGTACAGAAAGTACGCCTTCGGGGAGAGAACGAACGATCCTCATCCACGATACCTTCGCGCAGGGCGATCCATCGAAGGAAAAGTAACTTTCCGAAGGAAAGGAAACGCACAAACCCCACCTACGAAGCCGAGCCATTTGGCAGTTATGTAAACGATTATTGCTGAATGGGCGATAGTGTTCCAAATGGCGATGCGAACGATAATT
>CACZZA010000005.1:0-794 GCA_902785485.1 uncultured Ruminococcus sp.
CAGCTGTACAATAAGAATCATCAAGCCTTGTTTCGATATCAGAGGCATGTGATTTTATTTCTTCAAAATGCGAATCTATATATTCATCTGACATAGCAATACAAATGAATCTTATCCACCGAAGATACTGCTCTTCTAAATTATTTCTCCAATCAAAAGGTATATAACAGCCCTCAACAATAAGGTTCTGCTCATTCTCAATAGCAGTCTTTATTATTTCTCGAACGATTGGCCAAAGATAGTCTGTAAGATCATCATCGTCTTCTGGGGTGAGATCAGTAATGCCGCTGCGAATAAGTCCCATTTTCAAATGGTCAATTGAAAAATAAGGGTATTTGTATTTCTCAAGCATCCGTTGTGCCAGAATCGTTTTCCCGACATGGGATGCTCCCGTTATAATTATTACCATCTTTACCTCCGCAAATCCCGATTTGTTGAGTTCTTTTCGCTGTTCATTATAACATAAAAATGTGAAATTATCAAGTGATGTATGCGCCGTCGGCGCAAGTGATGCAGTTTGCTCCGCAAACAGTGATGTATTGCGGCTATGCCGCAAAGTGATGTGATGTGTTCCGCTCACGTGCCGCAGGCACACATCACTCGCGTCAGCGTACATCACTTGGCGAAGCCAAACATCACGTTCCGCAAAGCGGAACACATCGTTGAAAAAAGCGATTTTGTCGGTAGACAAAATCGCTTTTTTCATGGTGGGCCATCAGGGACTCGAACCCCGGACCAACCGGTTATGAGCCGGTAGCTCTGACCAACTGAGCTAATGGCCCGCAATGATATTG
>CACZZA010000005.1:885-39705 GCA_902785485.1 uncultured Ruminococcus sp.
ATCCCGCTTTTTTCCGAAAAGGTCTGAAGGGAGCGCGAGGAGATCTTTCCTCAAAAGATCCCCTCGTGTAATGCGTTTTTCTAAAAATCCGGCGTATATTCTTTTTCGGCTGAACGGCGGTCCTGGCAAAAGCCGGTGAAACCGAGTTCGACCGCGCGGTCGAGTACCGCTCTGTATTCGTAGGTCGTTGTCCTGCGCCTCAGTTCGGGAAACGCGTCTCCCGTATAGAACGGGGTATATTGGCTCATAAGACTGAGGCGTATATCTTTGACGTTAATAACGCGGCTTATCCCCTCGAGGACGGCGACGGAATCGTCGCGGTGTCCCGGAAGGACGAGGTGGCGTACGATGACTCCTTTTTGCGCGATGCCGTTTTCTTCTTCATAAGGACCGGTCTGACAGACCATTTCCGACAGCGCCTCGATCGCGCGCGCGAAATAGTCTCCGCAAGACGAAAACCGCATCGCGAGCGCGTCGGAGTGATACTTTACGTCGGGAAGATATACGTCTATAAGTCCGTCAAGGGCTTTCAGAGTGTCGACCGACTCGTACCCTCCGCAGTTGTACACTACCGGGATGCCGAGGCGTGGCTTTGCAAGCTCGAGCGATTTTATAACGGTCGGCGCGTAGTGCGTCGGAGTCACAAGGTCGAGAGTAGACGCTCCTTCGTCGCGCAGACGCAGGTATGCGTCGCAGAGTTCGGCGGCGGTATATTCTTTTCCGTATTCGCACCGGCTGATGACGTGATTTTGACAATAGATGCAGCGCAGTGAACACCCCGAAAAGAACACCGCCCCCGCGCCGCCTTTGCCGCATATCGGAGGCTCCTCAAACTTGTGGAGCATGGTCTTCGCGACGAAGACCCTGTCGGACGCGCGGCAGAAACCGAGCCTCCCGGACGTGCGGTCGGCGTTGCACTCGCGCGGGCACAATTTGCAATCGAAGTAAGACAGATCCACTTTTACTGCCTCTTGACTATTCCCGAAGCGACGAGGTTGTTGAACCACGCGGGCAGGTCCATATCGCAGTCGAACAGAACGTCCGACTTCGTCAGCGCGAGCTGGCGGAAACGGACGGTATTGTCGTAGAACGACGCCGTGTCGCAGAGCGGGAGTATCTCGCCGAGCGCCTTGGGCATCGACTCGAACCGCTTGCGCAGAGTCGTCTCGTCGATCCCGTGTCCGCCCTTGTTCACGCGCTTTGCGACGCGTTCGAGAGAAACCTCGGCGCTTTCTACTCCCACGTAATAGAGCCGCACGGTAAAGCCGTTTGCCTTGGCGTTTTTGATCTGTTTCTGTATCACCCGTCCCGGAAGTGTGGTCTCCTGGTGGAACGTCGTACCCGACGAAATGAATTTATGGCTCATCGAGAGCGCCGTGCGCGCCGCCTTGATCTGTAAGAGCTTGTCCATCCAGCTTCCCGAGAGAGAGACTATCTCGTCGACGTTGATGCGTTCGCCGAGGTCGTCGTAGCTTTTGAGTATCTGGTAAAGAGAGGTCTTTCCCACGCCGTTCGCGCCGGCGATGATAGTATAAGTTTTCATACGAGTCTCTCCCCTACGACGCGCTCCTGCGCGATCTGGAGCTTGAGGTTCAGCAGACTGCGGTAGAACGCTTTTTCCTCACGCGAACGCGCGTTGAGGAGCAATTCCTCGAGGTCGCGGAACGAACAGTATTCAAATTTGAGGTATAGGTCGCGGTCGAGTCTTTTTTCTCTTTCGCTTTCCATTGCGTTTACTCCTTGATAAAGCCTTCGTCTTTGTTTTTCGGATCCTCCGCGGACGCGACTGCGAGACCGTCGCATCTTTCGTTGTACGGGTGCCCGTCGTGCCCTTTTATCCACTCGAAGCACACGTCGTGCCGTTCGAGCAGGGGGAGAAGTCTTTCCCACAGGTCGACGTTCAGCGCCCTTTTGCCGTCTGACTTTTTCCAGCCCTTGCGCCTCCACGCGTCGACCCATCCCTTGCTCAGCGAGTCGACGACGTATTTCGAGTCGGAAACGACCTTGACTTCGCAATCCTCGGTCAGAGCCTCGAGCGCTTTTATCACCGCGAGAAGCTCCATACGGTTGTTCGTCGTTTCAAAAAAGCCTTCGGACAGCGTTTTTTCATACTTGCCGTAAACGAGTATCGCGCCGTAGCCTCCCGGACCGGGATTGCCCTTGCAGGCGCCGTCCGTATATATATCGACGCGCTTTTTTTGCGCGGCGGTCTTCTTGTTTTGCACGGTATATCACCCTTTCCGTATTTATTGTAACAGAAAACGGGCGTTTTTTCAAGTAATATTTGCATTTTGAGTCCGGGTGTGATATACTTGCTTTGAAGAAATGAGATCCAAGGAGCATCCTATGATACGCAGAGCAAAAGAAGGCGATATACCGAAGATCCTCGACCTGCTTTTACAGGTCAACGACGTACACGCCGCGATCCGCCCGGACGTCTTTATCCCGGGAAAAACGAAATACACCCCGGACGAGCTTATCCCCAAGCTCGCGGACGAAAAAACTCCGATCTTCGTTGCGGTCGATGGCGAAAAGGTCGTCGGGTACGCGTTCTGCGTGTATAAGGAGCAGAGCGGAGCAAACCTCGTCCCGGGCAAAACGCTCTACATAGACGATCTCTGCGTGGATGAGTCCGAGCGCGGAAAGGGAACGGGCGAAAAGCTGTACCGGCACGTTCTGCAAACGGCAAAAGAAAACGGGTGCGTCGGAGTCACGCTCTACGTGTGGGAGGGCAACGACCGCGCGAAACGTTTTTACGAGAAAATGGGACTCGTCCCCCGAGCGACTACGCTGGAATACAAACTCAAATAAGGATAAAAAGATGCAACACGAAAAAATAAATGTCAGAGGCGTGCTTTTCGACAGCGTTTCCGCCGCGGAAGCGCTCGACGTCTGCCGCGAATTTTTGGAGGAAGGCAGAGCGAAAACCGTATTCACGCCGAACTCCGAAATAGTCCAGGCGTGCGTCGAGGATGAAAAACTGCGGGACGCCGTCAACTCCGCCGATCTCGTGATACCCGACGGAGCGGGAGTCGTCCTCGCGTCGAAGCTGCTCAAAACTCCGCTTACCAAAGGAAAAGTCGCCGGTATAGAGCTTTTCGAGGCGATCCTCGCCGATTGTGCGGAAAGATCAGTCCCCGTTTTCCTGCTCGGCGGAAAGCCGGGCGTCGCGGACGAGGCGGCGGAAAAGCTCAAAGCGAAATATCCGACTCTTTCGGTCGCAGGGACGCGCGACGGCTATTTTGAAAAGACCGGACCGGAAAGCGACGGGGTCGTCGAAACGATCAAGTCGTCCGGCGCGCGCTTCTGCGGAGTCTGCCTCGGCGCGCCCGCTCAGGAAAATTGGATAAGCGAAAACAAAGAAAAGTTCGGCGATATGCTCCTCGGCGGCTTCGGCGGCTCACTCGACGTCTTCGCGGGGAGGGTCAAACGCGCCCCGAAGTTCTTTATCAAGCTCCGGCTCGAATGGCTCTACCGCCTGTTCAAACAGCCGTCGCGTATAGGCAGGATGATGAAGATCCCAAAGCTCCTCATAGGCTGTCTGTTCGCGAAGAAAAAATAAAACGATCAAGCAGAGGATGCCTTTTTCAAAAAAGGAGCCTCTGCTCCCCGTTACCGAAAACCTACCGAAGGGATAAGCAAAAGAAATATCCGCAAGTAAAAAAGGCCGTTCGTTTCCGAACAGCCTTTTTGTTTTATGCCTGATTATTTGCCGGCCTGCATTTCCTTGACGGACTCGAGGATCGCGTCTGCCATGTACTTGAACTGCTCGTCGGTAAGACCGTAGAGCGGCAGATGTGTGAATCTGTGATAGAATACTTCTTCGCAGACAGGGCAGGTCTTTGCGATCTCATCGGGATCGTAGCCGTATTCTTTAAGCAGATTGAATCTGTAAAGAGGACCGAAGTGCGGGATGTTGGTAACGCCCTTCTCTTCGAGTTTCTTCTTGAGGACCTGTACGTCGCCGCCTGCTTTCTGCGGGTCGATCTGGAGCAGATAGAGGTGGAAGGTCGGCTCAACATCCTTGCCGATAGGCTGAGGAATGATGGCGTCGCAATCTGCGAATCTCTTGTTGAGGTATTCGGCAGCCGCGCGTCTCTTTGCGATGATCTTGTCTATTCTTGCGACCTGGAGTTTGAGACCGATAGCCTGAATCTCGGTGGTGGAGTAGTTAGCCGCTACGAATTTGCCGTACTTGCCGGGCATTGCGTCAACGTCATAGAGCCAGTCTTTGATCTTTCTCTCGAAAGTCGTGCCGAAGAAACGGGAACGGGCCATATACGGACGGAAGGAATCAATGGACGTGCAGAGGATACCGCCTTCGCCGAAGGAGGTGATGTTCTTTACTTCGTGGAACGAGAAGCCGCCGAAGTCGCCGATGGTACCGACCATCTTGCCCTTGTATTTAGCGCCGAACGCGTGAGCCGCGTCCTCGAGAACGAGGATGTCGTGCTTGTGCGCGATCTCCATGATGCGGTCCATATCGCAGGGATAACCGCCGATGTGTACGGGAACGATCATCTTGGTCCTGGGAGTGATCTTTCTTTCGAGATCCTCGGGATCCATGTTGATCGTGTCGGGAGCGATGTCGCAGAATACGAGTTTTGCGCCGACAGCGAGCGGGTAAGCCATGGTAGCTATGAACGTGATAGCGGGAACGATGACTTCGTCGCCGGGGCCGAGGTTGGCGTATTTATAAGCGATCTCGAATCCGGAGGTGCAGTTGGTGGTGAACAGAGATCCTTCGGTGTGGAGGTACTTGTCTACGCAGGCTTCTGCTTCCTGTACCTTGACGTCGAGGGAGAGCTTTGCCGGAGGCTCGGAGACCTCGTCGAGAGCGTAGATCTTCTCAGCGACTTCTTTGAGTCTCTTTTCATACTCGGGGCCTTCGCCTTTCATCAGGAAGCGGATAACTTCCATAAGGTCAGCCGCATTGTAGTTCTCGCCTACTGCCGGCCACGGCACCTTGGTATCACCGGTGTTGTAACGGAAATCCGATGCTTTCTTTTTCATGTTTCTTATCTCCTTTACAGAATAAAAAAATTGTTTCAATATTTAAGGCGGCTTGACGCCGTACACCTATTCATTTCGTATTATACCACAAGGGTCAGGCTTTGTCAACAAATTAGCGCTTTTTTACAATAAGATTTTATTATAATATTATAAATAAATAAGCGAGACCCGGTTTATATCAAACGTCGATCTTTCATCCCGTTTACAAGGTTTTTGAAGAGAGCGCGAGAGGGACTTTTTTTCAAAAAGTCCCTCTCGTAATTTTTTCGGTCTCTTACAGGATCTTGCTTGCGGCTTCTTTGTCGAGGATGACGGTGACGTCCTTATGGAAGCGCAGGATGGAAGCCTGGTTCTTCGGAGTTACGTCGCCGGTGAGCATACCCTTGACGGCGTCCGCTTTGTTTTCGCCGTTGACGACCATGACGATCTTTTTAGCTCTCATGATGGTACCGACGCCCATCGTGATCGCTTTTTTCGGAACGAGATCGGCGGACTCGAAGAAGCGGGAGTTCGCTTCGATGGTGTTCTTGGTGAGGGTGACGACGTGGGTCTTGTCGTAGAACTTGTCGGCGGGTTCGTTGAAGCCGATATGACCGTTGCGTCCGATGCCGAGGACCTGGAGGTCAATTCCGCCCGCCGCCTTGATGTCTTCTTCATAGGACTCGCAGAACGCCTTGACGTCTTTCGCCTGGCCGTCGGGAACGCGGGTGTTTTTCTTCTTGATGTTGATCTTGTTGAACAGGTTCTTGTTCATGAAGTAGCGGTAGCTCTGATCGTTCTTGGGATCGATCGGATAATACTCGTCGAGGTTGAACGTACGGACTTCGGAAAAGTCTATCTCGCCCGCTTTGTTGGCTTTTGCGAGGCCTTTGTAGAGTCCGAGCGGAGAGGTTCCGGTCGCGAGCCCGAGGACGAAACGGGGCTTCTTCTTGATGGCTCCGGCGACGATCTTGGTCGCCTCGGCGCTCAGCTCGTCGTACGAGTCGCAGACGAGGACCTTGATACCGTGAAACTGCATTTTTTTCATGATTGTTTTCCCCTTTTTTATGTAGATTTATTGAACGTTCAGAGTTTTTCTTTTCCGCCGACGAACACTTTTTCGGCGTTGAAGTCGTAGTCGAAGATAACGACGTCGGCTACTTTTCCGACTTCAATACTTCCGCGGTCGGTCTGCCCGATAGCCGCGCAGGGATTTGCCGACGCGAGGCGTATCGCTTCGGCATAAGAAAGTCCCGTATGCTTCTTGAAGTTGTAAACTGCCTTGTTCAGCGTCAGCACGCTTCCCGCGATGACTCCGTCGTCAAGTCTGCATTCGATCCCGCGCAGAGTGACCCTCTGTCCTCCGAGCGTGTATTCTCCGTCGGGCATACCCCCTGCCCGCATACAGTCGGTGATGAGGACGAGCTTGTCGCCCTTCAGCGTGTATAGCATTTTATAAAGGTCGGGATTGACGTGGAAGGTGTCTGCGATAAGCTCGCACGATACGCGGTCGTCCGTCAAAGCGGCGCCCGCGACTCCGAGGTTTCTGTGTCCGAGCGGACTCATCGCGTTGAACAGGTGCGTCGCGTGGGTGATCCCCGCGTCAAATCCCGCTTTCGTCTGCTCTCCGCTCGCGTCGGAATGACCGACCGATACGACGACGTTCGTTTTTTCTTTGACTTTCTTTATCGCTTCGATGGCTCCCTCGGTCTCGGGAGCGACCGTCGTAAGACGGATTATATCCGAGTGCCTTATGAGAAAATCGGCGTCGACCGGTTTTATGTATTTGCCGTCCTGCGCGCCCTTGCGCCCTTCCGCGATAAAAGGTCCCTCGGCGTTGATCCCGAGTATCGACGAGCCGCTTTCGTTCCCGCGAAGGCCTCTCGCGACGTCGAACGCGCGTTCAAGCTCCGCGTAGGAGAGCGTCATCGTCGTAGGAAGAAACGACGTCACGCCGTTTTTGATCAGGTTTTTCGAGATGCGGTCGAGTCCTTCGGCGTCGCCGTCGGAGGCGTCGTCGCCCATAAAGCCGTGGATATGCAGATCGGTAAGACCGGGCGAAACGAGCTTGCCTTTTGCGTCTATGACCTCTCCGTCTCCGATCTGGCTCTCTTGGATCAGTCCCCGGATATGCGTGTCGAACGCGAGGACCGTATTTATTGCCTCGCCTTCCGGCAGAAGAAGAACGCCGTTTTTGATGTATGTCAAATCCTCACCCCCGGTTTTTCATTCTTTCTCAACATATTATTATACTCCCGTGAAACGGCATAATACATAGATTTATGTTATATTTTTTTGTATTTATGTAATATTGCTTGGGTTTTGGCGTAAACGCTCGACCGTAGTCGTACGGTTTTGCGTACGGCGTCCCGCGTTACGACAAAATAGGCGGCGGGTTTTGTGATAAAGTCATATCGGACGGGGGTGATGCAGATCGAAAACGTGATATACGGCGACGTGCTTATGATAATCAATTTCAGTATGGATTTTTTGTCGCTCTATCTGACCGGGCGAATACTCAGTCTGAAAGGAAAAACGTACCGGCTCTCGCTGTCCGCGCTGCTCGGAGCGGGATATTCTCTCGGCGCCTTGTTCCTGCCGTCCGGGGTCACCGGAGCTGTCATCGCTTTCTCGTTCGCCCTGCTCATGTGCCTTGTCGCTTTCGGCAAAGGGAACGTCATACGCCCGGCGCTTGTTTTCTCGGCGGTCAATTTTCTGATCGGAGGCGGGATAACGGCGATCTCGTCCCTGTTCGGACTCTGGCGCAATTCAAAGAGGGTCAGTATAGGCGGAAAAGCGGGAGTCGTCTACGGCGAGCTTCCTTTGGGAGCGCTCGTTGTCGGAGCGGCGGTCTGCGCAGTCGCCGCGTTCCTGACCGGAAGGGCGTATAAAAAACGCGTTTCAAGGGCGGAGGGAAGGATAAAAATAGTAGTTTGCGGAAGAGAAAAAACGCTCCGCGGACTCGTCGACACGGGATGCAGTCTTTCCGATCCGCTTTCGGGGAGAGGCGTCGTCGTCTTTACTTATCCGTCGCTGCGCGGCGTCCTGCCGACCGAATGTCTCAGGCTTTTCGATAAAAGCGGAGCGATCCCGTCTTTTACAGACGGGAAAGCCTGTATCCCGCTGAAACTGCGGCTCGTTCCGTACGAGAGCCTCGGAAAAAGAGCGCTCCTGCCCGCGTTCCTTCCGGATTCGCTCGAAATAGACGGCAAGCTGACCGATATGCTCGCCGCCGTCGACGCGTCTGCGAGCGATTTTAACGGATACGACGCTTTGATACCGTTTGAAAACTTATGATCATGATAAAGAAAGAGGGATAATATGCTGACGCTCATCAGAAAACTGTTTATTCTCATTTTCGGTAAAGACTCCGGAGTATATTACGTCAACGGGCCGGACACCCTGCCGCCTCCGCTGACGCCGGAAGAAGAGGCGGACGCGCTCATGCGGCTCGGTACGGACCCCGAGGCGAGGCGTCTGCTTGTCGAGCATAATCTGCGCCTTGTCGTCTATATAGCCAAAAAGTTCGAGTCTACGGGAGTCGGCATCGAGGACCTGATCTCCATCGGCACGATCGGACTCGTCAAGGCGATAAACACGTTCCACGCAGACAAAAACATCAAGATCGCGACCTACGCGTCCCGGTGTATCGAAAACGAGATATTGATGTTTTTGCGGAAAAACGTGAGAACTAAGTGCGAAACGTCGATAGACGAGCCTATCAACGTAGATTGGGACGGCAACGAGCTGCTGCTGTCCGACGTTCTCGGCTCCGACCCGGATTCCGTTTACACCGAACTTGAAAACGAGGAAGACCGGCGGCTCGTCGAGCGCGCGGTATCCCGTCTGTCCGAGCGCGACAGGAGCATCATAAGCCTGCGTTTCGGACTCGACGGAAACGAAGAAAAGACGCAAAAGGAGGTCGCGGATATGCTCGGCATATCGCAGTCCTACATTTCGCGTCTTGAAAAACGCATCATCGAACGTCTGAGGCGGGAGATCAGCGGTATTTCGTGATCATCCGAACAGGCTCTCTATCCACTCGAGTATGCGGAAACGGACGACGTATTTCGGCTCCGCGTCCCCTTCGAGTATGCGTATCTGACCGGGGGTAAAACCCGCCTCGGCGAGCGTTTCTTCCTTTTTCGCCGCGGTCAGACAGAGCGGAGGAAACAGTACGCACCACCAGTTTTTACCTTTCGCTTCTCCGATACGGACGATCAGCGAGTCGTAGTATCCCGCGGGATATACGAGGTCTTCGTAACGCCGCGTGTCGAAATACTCCTCTCCGAGAGTTACTTCGACCTCGTAGTCGTATCCGTTTTCCAGAACGACCGACCGGCAGAGTTGTTCTATCTCGGGCAGGGCGTCGCGGTAGGCGTTTTCCGCGTCTTCCTTTGTTTTGAAACACGTGAATACCGCGACGGCGTATCCGCTCACCGCGTCGCGCACTTTCAGTTTCAAAGACTGGTCCTCTTCCGAATCCGAGTTTGCCAGGACGTGGAGCCGCAGCGTGTTTCCGTAAACACCGTCTTCGCCCTCGACGGGAAGAAACGGAGTCGCAAGCGTAAGTAACGCGGTGAAAACGCTGAAATAAATGAGAAATCTTTTCAATCTATCACTCCTTTCACCCGGATTATCGGCTAAAAAAACGGGTTTCATACAAAAAACAGATGGAAAATGAAAAAAAGTTGTCCTTTGGACAAAACGCGCGGCGCCGATTTATTAACTTCAATACCGCCATTCGTTCATAACGTGTTCATAATTATATGTTAAAATCCCGAACAGTTGAAGTGTTCGTGTGAATTCGACGTTTCTTCCCGCAGCTTCCGCCACGCGGAAGTGATAATGACCGCCTATGTTATCGCGCGGAAAAGAGCGTTTCATATTTATCATTTTAACGGCTTGGCAAAGGACAGGCTTTCTTTTGCTGTTATTTTGCCGCGCCGTTTAACGGAAAATCAAAAGAAAGGAATATCTATGCCTAAGAAGAACAACGAAAAATTAAAAGTCATAAGCCTCGGCGGACTCGGCGAGATCGGCAAGAACATCACTCTGCTCGAATACGGCGAGGACATAATCATAATCGACTGCGGGATCGGATTTCCCGACAGCGAGATGCCCGGAGTCGACCTTGTCGTGCCGGACGTCACCTACCTTGAAGAAAACAGCGACCGTATCAGAGGTCTTTTCCTCACCCACGGGCACGAGGATCATATAGGAGCGATCCCGTACGTCCTGCGGTCGATCAACCCCAAAATATACGGTACGAACCTTACGCTCGGCATCATTGAGAACAAGCTCGAGGAGCATTCGCTCGACGTCGAGCCGAAGCTCTGCAAAGTCAAACCCGGCGACGTCATCAAAGCGGGATGCTTCTCCGTCGAATTCATACACGTCAACCATTCGATAGCGGATGCGTGTGCGCTCGCTATCAAAACTCCGCTCGGTTACGTCATCCACACGGGCGACTTCAAACTCGACCTCACCCCCGTCGACGGAGAGGTGATGGACATAGCGCGTCTCGGTGAACTCGGCAAGAAAGGGGTCCTGCTCCTGCTGTGCGAATCGACAAACGTCGAACAACCGGGATATACGCTCTCCGAAAAGCGGGTCGGCGAATCGCTTGAGAACATATTCAGCCGCCATTCGGACAAGCGTATCGTCATAGCGACCTTCTCCTCAAACGTTCACAGGGTCCAGCAGGTCATCGACACGTCTGTCCGCTTCGGGCGCAAGGTCGCCATTCTCGGACGCTCGATGCAGAATATCGTCGGAGCGGCGATAGAACTCGGATATATGAACATTCCCGAAAACACGATCATCGACGTCAGCGAGGTCAAGCGCTTCAAACCCGATCAGGTCACCCTCGTTACCACGGGAAGCCAGGGCGAACCGATGTCGGCGCTCTACCGCATGACATTCTCAGAGTCTAACAAGGTCGAGCTCGGTCCGAACGACCTTGTCGTGATCAGCGCTCATCCCATCCCCGGCAACGAAAAGCTCGTAAACAAGATCGTAAACGAGCTGCTCCGCCGCGGAGTCGGAGTTTTCCGCGACAGCACGGTAGAGGTACACGTTTCGGGACACGCGTGCCGCGAGGAGCTTAAGCTCATGCACGCGCTGACGAAACCGAAGTTTTTTATTCCGATCCACGGTGAGACGAGACATCTTGCGATGCACCGCGAACTCGCTCTTCAAATGGGGATGCCCGATAAAAACATCGTCATAAGCGACATCGGGCGCGTCGTCGAGATAGATAAAAAATCGATACGCCTCGCGGGAAGCGTTCCGGCGGGGATCGTGCTTGTCGACGGATACGGGGTAGGAGACGTCGGCAACATAGTTCTGCGCGACAGACGTCACCTCGCCGAAGACGGACTCATCGTCGTCGTCGCGACGGTCGATTCCGAAACGATGGAAGTAGTGTCGGGACCCGACATCATCTCGCGCGGATTCGTGTACGTGCGCGAAGCCGAGGAACTGCTCGACGGAGCGCGCGGAGTCGCCGAGGAGGCGCTCTGGAAATGCCTCGACGCGGGAGTCGGAGACTGGACTCAGATCAAGAACAAGGTCAAAGACGCCGTGAACCGCTATATTCTCGACCAGACCAACCGCAAACCGATGATACTCCCCGTCATAATGAACGTATAGGATGCAAGCCCCTAAAATATCAAAAATTACAAAAAAATTCCCGTTTGCTATTGCATTTGGTTTTATTTTGTGTTATGATACTGATACTATGCTGAATTATCAGAATGTGAAAAAATGACCGGAGGATTTTATAAATGGAAATCGCATTGGGTATCATATTATTGGTTGCGGCGATCTTTTTGGTGATCGCGGTACTGCTCCAGCAGGGAAGCGACGGCGTTTCCGCGGCTGTGACCGGCGGAGCCGCCGACACTTATTTCGGAAAAAACAAGGGCAAGTCCAGAGATAAACTGCTCTCCAAACTTACTATGATCGTCGGCATCATTTTCGTTGTCGTCGTTATAGTGGTCTATATCATCCAGCCCGATCCGTCTTACGACGAATACTTCGATCCGTCCGTAGTGACCGAGACCGATGCTCCCGAGACCGACGCGGAACCCACCGAGACCGCTGAGGCGGGCGAGACCGAGGCAGAGGCTACCGAAGCAGAGGCTACCGAAGCAGAGGCTACCGAAACCGCAGCTTAAAAACGAAAATCAAAAAAGATCCGCCGTATTGACGGATCTTTTTTATTGACGAAAAGTGATATTATGGAAGAAAGAATACTGGAATATCTCAAAAAACGAAAAGGACAGACCGAGGTCCCGTCTCTCGCGGCGGCGCTGACAGAAGACGGCGGGGAAACCATGGAGTTTTACCGCGCGCTCGACCGCCTTATCAAACGCGGAGAGGTCGTTTACACAAAAAAGGGAAGAGTGGGTCTTGCCGAGAATTCGGGTATGTATAAGGGCGCCTTCCGCGGCTCCGCAAAAGGCTACGGCTTCGTAATGCTCGACGACGGGAGCGAGATCTATATCCCGCGCGAGGAGGTCGGAGAAGCGATAGACGGCGACGTCGTACTCGCTGTCAAGACTCCGGCGCGGACGACGGATTTCACGTTCCGGAACGCTGACTGCGAGGGGAGGATCGTGAAAGTCGTTTCCCATTCGCTGACGCGAGTCACGGGCACGTTTCTCGCGATAAAGGCAAAACGCACGCGCAGAGGCGCGTTCTATATCGTAGAGCCGGACTCGAAACGGCTTTCGTTCAATATCCATATCGACGCGGACAAGGTGAACGGAGCGGAGGCGGGCGACAAGGTCGAAGTCGAGCTGACTGTCTATCCGAAAAGGAATATTTCCGCCAAGGGCGTTGTCACACAGGTATTCGGAGACGCCGGAACGCTCGGCGCGAATTACGGCGCGATCCTTCATTCTTACGGTTTGCGTACGCTTTTCCCGGAGGAGGTACTGCGTTACGCCGACTCCGTATCGAAAGAAACAGTAACGCCGGACGGGAGACTCGATCTGCGGGAAAAGCTCATTTTCACAATAGACGGAGCGGACGCGAAGGATCTCGACGACGCTATCTCCGTTGAACGCGACGGGGACTCTTTTATCCTCGGCGTCCACATCGCCGACGTATCTCATTACGTGACGCAGGACAGTCCCACGGACCGCGAGGCGTTTTTACGCGGGACGTCGGTCTATTTTACCGACAAAGTCGTGCCGATGCTTCCGAAGTCGCTGTCCAACGGCAGCTGTTCTCTGAACGCCGGCGAAGACAAATACGCGCTTTCCGCTTTTATGACCGTCGATAAATCGGGGAACATTTTGTCGACAGACGTGCGCGAAAGCGTTATCAATTCCCGGATACGGGGAGTTTATTCCGAAATGAACGACGTTTTCGAAAAAAGGAAAAAATCGCCTTTTTACGAAAAGTATTCCGTTCTTTTTCCCGACGCGATCAACGATATAACGTCGCTTTACCGCCTGCTCGAAAAGAAGAGCAGGAGACGCGGCGCTCTTGACCTCGAGAGCGGAGAGTGCAAGATCATACTTGACGAAAAGGGGGATCCCGTCGATATAATACGCGTCCGTCGCGGAGTGTTCGAGCGGGTCATCGAGCAGTTCATGCTCTGCGCCAACGAGGGCGTCGCGACCCTTATGTTCCACACCGACACGCCGTCGGTCTACCGCGTCCATGGCGAGCCTGACAAGGAAAAGATAAAGAGCTTTTCGGTCTTCGCGTCGAACCTCGGACTTGATATAACCCCGCTGTCTAATCGAGAGATCCATACCTCAAATCTGTCGAAGATAGTTGACGAAGCGAAGGAAAAAGGGGTCGACGGTCCGCTTTCCCGCGTACTGCTGAGAAGTTTGATGAAGGCAAAATACAGTTCGTCATGCAGTCCTCATTTCGGTCTCGCGCTGGATAAATACTGTCATTTCACGTCGCCGATAAGACGCTATCCCGATCTCTCCGTCCACAGGATACTCAAGGCGATGCTGAAGGGCGAGCTTATCGGAGACGTTTACGACGAATTCCGCGACTTTGCCGCGCGCAGCGCCGAAGCGTCGAGCGAAAACGAACTCAAAGCGCTTTACGCCGAACGCGATATTGAGGATCTCTACAAGACTGTCTATATGACGAAGCATATAGGCGAAGTTTACGACGGAGTCATATCGGGCGTCACTCCGTTCGGATTTTACGTTGAACTCGAAAACACCTGCGAGGGACTCGTACGGGTGTCGTCGCTCGACGGATACTTCGTTTTCAGCGAAAATGATATGTCCCTCTCGTACAAAGACGTAAAATATTCGCTCGGGATGAGTGTCAGGGTAGAGATAAAAGACGCAGACGTCATAACTCGCAACGTCGATATGGAATTGACTGAATAACGATCCGGGGGACGCCGCATTTTGTGAAAAAGGCATCCCCCGGTCCCGTTTTCAAAATGATCGAAAAGGTTTGAAAAGAGCGCGAGAGGAACTTTCCTTAAAAGTTCCTCTCGCAGTGTTATTATCTGATCTTACAGTCCCTTTGCAAAGTCTTCAAGCGGACGGATCGGGTATTCTTCGATCTTTCCGGAGTCGACGAGGCGCGCCGCCTCGGGGTCGATCGGAATGCGCGCGGTATTGGTGATACCGAAGCGGGAAGAGATCTGTTCGAGCTTGCTTTCGCCGTAGATGAAGTGCTTTTTGCCGCAGTCCGGGCAGGTGAAGTAAGACATATTCTCAACGACGCCGTAGACGGGGATGTTCATCATTTTTGCCATATTGACGGCTTTTTCGACTATCATCGAGACGAGGTCCTGAGGGGAGGTCACGACGATTATCCCGTCGACGGGGATCGATTGGAACACGGTCAGCGGCACGTCTCCGGTGCCGGGAGGCATATCTATAAACATAATATCCTCGTGTTCCCAGATGACGTCCGTCCAGAACTGCTTGACGGTCCCCGCGATTATCGGACCTCTCCATACCACGGGGTCGGTCTCGTTTTCGAGCAGAAGGTTGATCGACATCACGTCGATACCGAGTCTCGTTTCAACGGGGAGTATCCCGCGTCCGTCGGAGAACGCGCGGGTAGACAGACCGAAAGCCTTGGGCACCGAAGGACCGGTGATGTCCGCGTCGAGTATGGCGGTCTTTTTTCCGGATCTCGCGGTCTCGCAGGCGAGAAGGGAGGTCACGAGCGACTTTCCGACGCCTCCCTTTCCGCTGACTATTCCGTATACTTTTTTTACGCTGCTGAACTCGTTGAGCTCGTCTTTTTGAATGGCGTTTTCTCTTTCGGCGCAGTTTTCGCCGCAGGTCGAGCAGTCGTGGGTGCAATTTTCGCTCATTTTTTGATCCCTTTCGTTTGTTTTATTTTGCAAGCGGAAGTTCGAAATAGAAAACGCTTCCGTTTTCGTCCGAATCCACTCCGTATTTTCCTCCGTGCGCGTCGATGATCCCGCGGACGATCGAGAGACCGAGTCCGGAGCCTTCGATTGCGCGGACGTGGTACTTGTCGACCTTGTAATATCTGTCCCAGATATAAGGCAAGTCCTCGGGCGCTATCCCGCGTCCGGTGTCGGCGACTTCTATGCGGACGCCGAAATCGGTATATTTTTGCCTGACTTCAACGCGTTTGTCTTCTCCCGTGTGGGTGACGGCGTTGCTTATGAAGTTATACACCACCTGTGAAATGCGCTTTCTGTCCGCGCAGACGGGAGCCTCGCCCTCGAACGTGAAGCCGACGGAATAACCGTCGTTTTTCAGCATCGCGGCAAATCTTTCGACAGACGCGCGAACGTCGGAGGTGAGGTCAAAGCGCTCGGAGGTGAATTCCGCGTTGCCGGAGCGGAGCTTCGAGATCTCCACCATATCTTCAACGAGCGACGAGAGCCTTTTCGATTCGTCTATCATGATCTGAAGATTTTCGGGAGTGATCTCATCGGGAACGTCGCGCATCAGCTCCGCGTAGCCGGAGATCATTGTCAGAGGAGTGCGCAGGTCGTGCGTTACGTTTGCGATGAGTTCTTCTTTGAGTCTTTCGTTCTTTCCCAGCTCGGATGAAGCCTCCGTCAACGTGTCGGTCAGCCCGTCGATCTCGCGGCTGCCGCGCGTTACTTTGTTTCCGTCGAACTCGCCCGACGGGAGCTTGGCGGCCTCTTTTGAAAGTTCGGAGATCGGTCTTGAAATGCTTTTTGCCATCAATGCTCCGAACAAAAGCGCAAAGATCAGCCACGACGCGCTCACAAATACGAGGCAGAGACGTATGGCGCGCATGACCGACGACACGGGAGTCAGGATAGAATTGACGAATACGACGTACGTCTCGTCGTCCGTTCTGACGATCTTGGTTTGTATCAGCTGTTCTTCGACGTCTCTTTCCCCTTCTTCGCTCGCGCGGAACGACGAGGTGGCCGCGTCAAAGTAGTAATATCCGGTCATATTTCCGCCGTTCGCTTCGGCTTCAAGATACAGTTTTGCGTGATAGCGGTAGTTTATCCGGTGTATCACGCACAGGTCGAGTCCGTCGCCCGAGGCGGCGGTCCTTCCTTTCGAGTCGAGTACGAGGATGCAGACGCCGTATTTTTCGCTGAGGGATGCGCATTCGTCTTCAAGTCCGGCGAGGTCCCCGGAGACTTTCTTTTCGACGCTCTCGACGGTGCGCGATACGTCGCTGAGTTTGACGCGTTTGTACACTTCCGGCAGAAGGACCGCCATAAGCAGCCACATTACGGCAAGCACCGCCGCGGAAAGGAGAAGCAGTCGGAAAAATATTTTTTTCCTCAGGGTCGGACGTTTTTTGTTTCGTTCAGAAGTCAAAACGGTAACCCACCCCTCTCAAAGTGACGATGAATTTCCCGTATTCTCCGAGGCTTTTTCTCAGCAGCTTTATATGCGTGTCAAGCGTCCGGTCGTCGCCGTAATAGTCGTATCCCCAGACTCCGGTGATGAGTTTTTCTCTCGAAAGCGCGACGTTGCGGTTCTGCGCAAGATAAAAGAGCAGGTCGTATTCTTTGGGAGACAGGTTCAGCTCCCGTCCGTCGGAGATGACCTTGCGCGCGGTGAGATCTATTTCGAGACCCTCGCGGCGCAGGACTTCGCTTTCGTTCTTTTTCGGAGATACGCGCGACATTACGGCGTTTATGCGGAGCATGAGTTCCTTGGGCGAGAAGGGTTTTACGACGTAATCGTCGACGCCGAACACGAACGAGTTGATCTTGTCGTATTCTTCGCTTCGGGCGGAGAGCATGATTATCGGAACGTTGCTGAAGGAACGTATCTCTCTCACGGCGGAAAACCCGTCGAGATACGGCATCATTATATCCATCACGACGATGTCGACGGGATATTTGCGGCACGCGTCGACCCCCTCGATGCCGTTCGACGCCTCGTAGACGACGTGACCCTCGAAGTTCGCGTACTTCTTTATTATGTCCCTGATATTGCTCTCGTCATCGACGACAAGTATCTTGTACATCGTTTCCTCCGTTTTCTGCTGATAATATGCGTCGGCAGAACGCGCGTACGCCCTGCCGACAGTATAACCTATTTTGTTTGTTTTTTCAAGTCCCTGTTTTCAGTTTGACTCGATGAGCGTCACCGGGACGTCGACGATCTTGTTGTTGCGTTTGACCGTAACGGTGATCTTATCGCCGACCTTGAAGCCTGAGAGGATCGACCTTACGTCGGAAAGAGTCGATACGGAGTTGCCTTCGACCGCGATGATACGGTCTCCGCGCTCGAATTCACCGTTGGTGAACGTGTCGATATAAATGCCGTATTCGCTTACGTTGTAGCGGTATCTGTCGTATTCGGTGGTGATCTCTTTGACGGATATGCCGATGGACGGACGTCCGGTCACTTTACCGTTTTTGATGAGCTCTTCGATGATGGGCTTCGCGGTGTCGATCGGGATGGCAAATCCGAGTCCCTCGGCCCCGCTGCCTATGGATTTGGAATTGACTATTCCTATGAGCTCGCCCTTGGAGTTGAACAGACCGCCGCCGGAGTTGCCGGGTGATACCGCCGCGTTGGTCTGAAGAAGAGTCATTTTTTCTCCTTCGACGGTGACCTGGCGTTCGAGCGCCGATATGATGCCGTCGGTGACGGTCCCGCCGAGTTCTCCGAGCGGGTTGCCTATCGCGATCGCGGTCTCTCCGACTACGAGAGAGGAGGACGTTCCGAGTACCGCGGGAGTGAGTCCGGACGCTTCGATCTTGATGACCGCGACGTCGTTCGTGGGATCCGTGCCGCGGAGCGTCGCCGTGTACTTTTCACCGTTTGAAAGGGTGACGTTGATGTTCGTCGCTCCGGCTATAACGTGGTTGTTGGTGACTATATATCCGTCGGAGGTGATGACGACTCCGCTGCCCGCGCCCTGAGTGACGTACTGTCCGTACCACGGACTTGAGACGGTCGCTTCTGTCCTGATCTCAACGACGGACGGCGCCGCGATCTCGGCTACCGCCGCGACACTGCCTTTTTCTTTTGCGTCTTTGGATACGTCGCGGTCTACGCTTTCGTAAACGACCGCGGTGTCGGAGATCTTTGCCGTATCGGAAGTGTTACCGCTGATCTTTCCGAATATATAGTTGCCGGCGATCCCTCCAATCAGACCGAACACAAGCGCGGCTATGATGCAGAGAGCGATGATACCGCCCGAACGTTTGCCTTCCTTCTTTTTGACCGGAGCCTCTTCTTCTTTTTTGAAGATCGGTTCGGGACCGGCGGTCGGGCGCATCGGATTTTGCGGAGAGACGTAGTAATACTGTCCCGGTTGTGTGTAGGGCGGAGTGTTCTGCTGAGCGTAAGGCGAAAAGCCTCTGTACGCGCCCTGCTGTGTTCTCGGGTCATAATAAGTCCGGCGGCTTTCTGCGCCGAATACTTCGGAGTAGTTTCCCGTTCTCGCGTTTCTTTCCTGTTCGAGCCTTATGCGTTCCTGTTCAGCCTGCGCTTCGGCTCTCGCTCTTGCGGCTTCGGCTCTCGCTCTTGCGGCTTCGGCCTCGCTTTCGAGTTTTTCGCGCTCCGCTTCGAGCGTGTCGAGATCCTTGACGGATTCGTTTTCTGACTTGTTGTTAAAGGTCTCTTCGGCTTTTCCGGCGTCTGATCCGGCGTTCTGTCCGAATTCATATCTTTCGTCTGACATTTGTTTTGCCTCCTGTCTGTTTTTTCTTTTCACCCGTATTATACCCCCCTTATGTGATGACTGTGTGAAGAAAATCGGAAAAATACGGGAAAAACGCGATTTTTCTTTTTCACGGAAAAGGTAAAATTTACAACTTATTCGCAATATGCTATTGTAAAATTTGAAAAAATCAGTACAATATATAATGTTATATTATTTTTCATACGGAGGTAATACGTTTTGATCGAAGTACGGAACCTTGTCAAAAAATACGGCGGCTTCACCGCCGTAAAAGGGATCTCCTTCAAGGCGGACGGCGGAAAGATATACGGATTTCTCGGTCCCAACGGAGCCGGAAAGAGTACCACGATGAATATCATCGCGGGGTGTCTTGCCGCTACCGAGGGAGAAGTGCTCATCGATGGACACGACGTCTATAAAGAACCGAAAGAGGCGAAAAAGCACCTCGGGTATCTTCCCGAGCTTCCGCCGGTTTATACGGACATGACACCGAACGAGTATCTCACGTTCGTCGGGAGAGCAAAGGGATTGAAAGGGGACAAGCTCAAAAAAGAGATCGCCCGCGTATCCGAAAAGACCGGGATCAGCGACGTCTCTCACAAGCTGATAAAGTTCCTGTCGAAAGGATACCGCCAGCGCGTCGGACTCGCTCAGGCGATCCTCGGCTCGCCCGACGTCATCATCCTCGACGAGCCGACGGTGGGACTCGATCCCAAGCAGATAATAGAAATGCGTACGCTGATACGCGAGCTGGGGCAGGAGCATACGGTGTTCCTTTCGTCCCACATCCTCTCCGAGATCAGCGAGACCTGCGATTACGTCATGATAATCTCGCACGGAAGTCTCGTCGCCTCCGACACGATCGACAATCTCAGCAGACTGATGAGCGGAAACGTGACCAAGCTCACCGCCGTCGGAAACGAAAAAGAGATAACGAAGGCGCTCGAAGGTATTCAAGGCATTACACAGATTGAAGTCGAGTCGCGCGGGCGGGATTCAGAGATCACTTTCCGCATCACGTCGGAATCCGAGATCAAGGAAAAGGTGTTCTACGCGCTTGCCGATATACGCACTCCGATCACGAACATCACCGAGGACGTGATGTCTCTTGAGGATATATTCCTCAAACTCACCGACGATTCGGCGTTCGACTCGAGCGTGTACGAAGAAGAAAAGGACGACGAAGAGGACGGAGGCGAATACACTCCGCTGTTTACGTCGGACAGGGATAATAAAGATAATTCGGACAGGGATAATAAAGATAATAAAGAAGACGAAACCGATGAAGGCGGTCAGGACGGGGAAAAGACCGAAGACGTATCGGACGAAGGAAAGGACGGTGAAGTCAAGTGAGCGCGCTTTACAGAAAAGAACTCCGTTCTTACTTCACGGGTCCGATGGGATATTTGTTTATCATATTCCTTGCGCTGTTCACGGGGATATTCGCCTCGATGAACAACTTCGGCGGCTACTATACGTCGGATATAGGCGTCACGATGAACAGTATGTCTTTCGTTTTTCTGCTCGTCACACCGATACTGACGATGCGTGTGTTTGCGGAGGAACGCGCTAAAAAGACCGATCAGCTCCTCTACTCGCTTCCGATCTCAGTCGGCGGCATCGTCGGAGCGAAGTATCTCGCGGTGCTGACGGTATTCGCTGTCCCGACGCTTCTGCTCTGCGTTTACCCCGTTGTGTTCAGCTTTTTCGGCGACGTCAATTTCGTCCGCAGCTACGTTTCGATAGCGGGATTTTTCTTCATGGGATGCGCCCTGCTCGCCATAGGAGTTTTCATCTCGTCGCTGACCGAAAATCAGGTCGTATCGGCGATAGTCACGTTTGCCGTGATGCTTTTGATATTCTTCTCCGAAAGGATCGCGAACGCGCTTCCTCAGACGGCGACGTGGTCGTATTTCGCGTTCACCGCTTGCGTGATACTGATAGGACTGCTCGTGTTCTTCCTAATCAGGAACTACCTTGTGGCGCTCGCTTCCGCCGCGCTGCTCGAGGCGGCGCTGTCCGTTGTGTTTATGGTAAAAAAGAGCCTGTTCATCGGTCTTTTCACAAAATTCATACAGACGATGTCGGTGTTCTCGCGTTATTCGGATTCAATAAACGGAGTTATCAATATTTCCGATTTCGTTTATTACGTATCAATAACTCTTCTGTTCGTGTTCTTTACCGTCCAATCGGTAGAGAAACGGCGCTGGAGCTGATAGGGGAGGAAGTGAGACAATGACTAACAAGATCAATAAAAAATATCTTCGCGCCGGCGGATATACCGTGATAGTTTCCGTCGCCGCGCTCGCGATATTCCTTCTCGTCAACATACTCGTTTCCAACCTGCCCTCCGATCTTATCAAAAGGGATCTCACCAATTCGGGACTTACCGAGCTTTCAGACGATTCGATAGAGCGCATCAAGGCGGTCGACTCGGACGTCACCTTGTATATCGTTGCGGAGTCCGGCAACGAAGACCCCTATCTCAAAACGATGGTCGAGAGGGTGGCGGAGCTTAACTCCCATATCAAAGTCGGGACCAAAGACCCCGCGGTCGAACCGGGATTTCAGAACGAACACAAGGTCTATTTCCAGAATTCCCTCGTCGCCGTCGGTGAAAAAAGGGATAAGACCGTATCGTATATCTCTCTGTTCTTCCCCGGAGTAGACGAGGAAGCGGTACTGAACTATATGTACACTCAGGGCTCGTTCCCGTCCGAACAGCTTTCGCAGTATCTTGCGTTCGACGGCGAGAACTGCATCCTGTCTGCGCTCAATTACGTCACGACGGACAATCTTCCCGTCGCGTACTACCTCAGCGGTCATAACGAGGTCCCGATCCCGTCGGCTCTGACAAAGACCGTCACCGAGGCGAACATCGAGCTTCGCGAGCTTTCGCTCATCAAAGAGCAGGGAGTACCCGAGGATTGCGACTGCCTTATCATCAACGTTCCGGAGATCGACCTTTCCGACGACGAACTCAAATGGATCACCGAGTACACCGAAAAGGGCGGAGACGTCCTTCTCGTGACCGAGCCGGAGGCGGACACCACGTCGACCTACGTTCCCGCGGAGACCGGAAACTCCGAGAGCGCGGACAACAACGAAGAAAATGAAACCACGCCGGAAGAGACCGCCGAAGAGCCGGGAAACAACGAAACGATAAAGGGAGAACAGCTGATAAGCAAGCCCAATCTGTACAAGCTCACGGCGCTTTACGGAGTCGATACCGAATTCGGCGTCGTGATCGAGGAAAACGAAAAATACACTTACACTCAGCCGTATTTCCTTATCCCCGAACTCGGTACTCACGAGATAACTTCTCCGCTCTCGGGACAGAGCAGACTTCCGCTTCTTCCCGTTTCTCACGCGATAGTTACGCTCGAGGGACGCGAGAGCGAGGTAACTCCGCTCCTCACGACCAGCGACAGCGCGTTTATAGCGACCGAGATCAAAAATACGCTTGAAAAACAGGACGGAGACAAGACCGGCAAGTTCACGCTGGCGGTCGCATCCGAGCATGAGACCGAAGACGGAAAGAAGACCCGTCTCGTATGGTTCGGCAGTTACGCGCTCCTTGACGAATCGGTCAACCGTTATTCACTCGATTCCAACTTTACCCTGTACGTCAACTCTCTCGCTTATATGACGGAGAAGACCGAGGCGATAACGCTCCACGAATCAAAACTGTTCGAGAGCGATTATATGCAGATGTCGGACTCGACCGCGGGGATACTCAAGGGAGTATTCATCGGCGTCATTCCCGCCGCCGTTCTTATCATAGGAGTTGTGATCTACGTTAAACGGAGGAAAGCCAAATGAACAAAGGCGTTAAACTGCTTATAGTTCTGGCGCTCGTAGCCGTCCTTGCCGCGGCGGCGGTCATAGTCCCGGGCCTGTTCAACAAAGACGAGACGGATGACTCCGTGTCCGATACGTCATCCGAAAATATGACTCTGTTCGAGGAGAAGGACGTAGACACTTTCTCGTACGAATACCGCAACGAACAGATAGTCGTTAAAAGACTCGAAACGGGAAAATGGACCGTCGCGGAGGATGAGGATTTTCCGCTGATCCAGTCGTATCCGTCGGATATGATCGACGCTTTGCGCGTGCTTAAAGTCAAACGCACGCTCGACGGAGAGAAGCTCTCTCTCTCCGATTACGGTCTCGACGATCCTCTTTACTATTATAAAGTGACTCTGAAGGACGGAAAAACGATAGACTACCGTCTCGGAAACTACAATTCGATGCTCGACGGGATCTACCTCAAATTTGCGGACAAAAACGACGTTTATATCGTTGAAGACGGTATAACCGACGTATTTCTCAGCGGGACGCTCGATATGATAATGCGCGAGAGCCTGCCCGAGATCAGCCGCGCGAACGTGACGAAGGCAGAACTGACTTCGGCGGGTGCGTCTCAGACCATTGACGTCGAGAAAGAGTCTTTTGAGGGCGAGGGCGAGGAGACGGACGCGAACGGAGAAAAAGAGAAAGTCACCTACACCCGCTTCACTTACACCGTGACCGACGCGGACGGAAAAACAATGCCCGGTTACGCTGCAAACGTCGAAAAACTTCTTGACGCTCTTTTGGCGGTCAAGACCGGCTCGTGCGTCGCGTTCAAACCGACTTCGGAAGAGCTTGTGTCGTTCGGACTCGATCCCGAACACTCGCTCGGAATAAAGTTATACTATACCGAAAAGGTTCAGGACAACAATTCGGATAACGTCGTCGACGTGACCGTCGACAAGGACTCGGCGTTTACTCTCGGCTCTGCGAACGGAGAGTTTTACGTCACGGTCGGAGGGGACCGGGTCTACAAAGTCGACAAGGAGAACGGCGCCGCCGTTTTCGAAGCGCTCGTGCTCGGACTCATCGCTCCGGAAGCAGAAGATACACAGACTGCCGCAGAGGAATAAAAGCTCGCGGCGAGAAAGGATTCAGAATATGTTCAGCAAAGAATTTGAAAGATACGGAAGCTACGTCGAAAAGTACAAACAACTCCTGCTCGACACCGAAAAATATCTGTTCACCATCCCCGAACTCGGGTACAAGGAGTATAAGACTTCGGCTTATCTTGAAAAAGAATTTGAAAAACTCGGATACACCCTGACAAAAGCGGGAAATATCCCGGGCTTTTACACCGTGATAGACACCGGACGTCCCGGTCCGAGAGTCCTTATATTCGGCGAGCTTGACGCCGTCGTCTGCGCGGAGCATCCGATGTCGGACAAAGAGACCGGCGCCGTACATTCATGCGGACACCACTGCCAGACGACCGCTCTGCTCGGAGTCGCCGCCGCTCTTAAAGAAGAGGGCGCGCTCGATGGTCTGTCGGGAAGCATCAAGCTCTGCTGTGTTCCCGCCGAGGAACTGCTCGACACCGAGTACAGAGAGTCCCTGCGTAAACAGGGAATAATCAAATATTTCGGCGGCAAGGTTGAATTCCTGTCGCGCGGCTATTTTGACGACTGCGATCTCGCTTTTATGGTCCATACTCAGGGCGGCGGCTCGCACGTCATATTCACGAGAAAAGACAGCAACGGATGCGTCAATAAGAACGTGGAATTCAAGGGACGCGCCGCGCACGCCGGCGGCTCGCCTCAAAAGGGAATAAACGCGCTCTACGCGGCGACCAACGCCTTCAGCGCGGTCAACGCTCTGCGCGAAAAGGTCGTCGACGGCGAATATAACCGCATTCATTCGATCATCACGGACGGCGGACAGATGGTCAACGCGATCCCCTCGTCCGTCAAGGTCGAAACGCAGATCCGCGGAGTCACACTCGACGCGATCAGACGCTTCAACGTCGAGGTCAACAGAGCGTACGCGGCGTCCGCGGCGGCGATGGGCGCGGGCGTCGAGATCCACGACAGACCCGGTTATTCTCCCGTTTGCAACGACGATAACCTGCTCGAGATCTGCGAGCGCGTCGCTTTGATGTGTACAGAAAAGGAAAAGCTTCACGCGACACGCCGTACCGGAGGCGGATGCTCGGACATCGGCGACATCCAATGCGTGATGCCCGCCGTACATCCGTACGTTTCGGGCGCGACCGGTAAGAGCCACGGCGCGGACTACTACATCACCGATCCGGAGAGCGCGACAGTTTTTTCGGCGAAATATCAGCTCGTGCTTCTGCACGAACTGCTGAAAAACGACGCCGCCGAGGCGAAAAGAGTCGTCGCCGAAGCGAAGCTCCCGTTCAAGTCGAAGGAAGAATACTTCGCCTGCATCGACTCCTTCAACAACGACAAGGACGCCGTTATCTACAACGAAGACGGCACCGTTACGCTCGATTTCTGACGGGCAAATATCAAAACGACTGCTTCAAACCGAAGCAGTCGTTTTTGTTTTTCTTGTTTTTCGTTATTCTTGCGTCTTTTCCTTTTTCTTCGCGCGTCCGATCGCAAACACCGCTCCGAATGCGGCGAGCGCGGCGGCGAGCGCGATAATGACGATCCACCACCACATGATCCCGCCTTTGTTTTCGGTCCCGCTCTCCGGGACGGATGAGTCGGGAGATGACGCGGACTCGGGGGACGCCGTCACAAAGTCGGTGTCGTCCGGTATGACGGGAGCCGCGGGAGCCTGAGTTTCGAGCGCGGCGCTTGCGTCGTTACGGTCGTAACCGCAGGTCAGGCAGACGCCTTTGTCGTCGAATTCGTGCTTGGCTGACGTTTCTTCGAGCGTGCTTTTGCAGACCTTGCAGAGTCTCCAATGCTCGGTCTCGCTGAAATGCCATTCGTCGCTTATTTTGTGTCCGAGCGGCGGCGTGACCGTCGCGTCGAGCGAAGGAAGCTCTTCTTTACCCGCTCCGTCACGGAAGATCGCGTTGCAGCCTGAGCAGGTATAGTATTCCGTGTTTCCGGGATTTACGCAATCCGGCGCCTTTGCTTCCGTCTTTGTGAGCGTATGAGTATGGTTTACCGCCGGAGACATGACGTATCCGCATTTCGTGCAGGTCTGAGGAGAAGTCGAAGTCGCTTCGGGTCCCGGAACGTGCTTTTCGACGGACGACGTTGCTCCGCAGAGATATTTGCAGACGTGGGCGTGGCCTTCGGGCGTTACGGTCTCCCACCCTTCCGACCACGAGTGCGCGGTCTTGTTTCCGTATTCGAGTCCGCAGACGGAACAGAACGCGCCGTGGGCGCAGGTCGCTTCTCCGCCGGTATGCGTTCCCTTGCTGCCTTCTATGGTGATACCGCATTCACGGCGCTGACAGACCTTATAATGCTCTTTCCCGTTCGACATCCACCCCGACTCCCAATGACCGCGGGGAGCGATGTATCCCCAGTTCGTGTTATCTATCACGACTTTCGCCTGATAGTCCTCGTAAGCCATTCCGCACGAACAGCGGTAGTAGACTTTTTTTCCGGGCGTCGTACAGGTCGGGTTGACCTGCGCGATCTTTATCGGATCGTGGACGTGTGTAAACGTATAGTAAACGTCAATTACTTCTTCGGGATCCTGCTCGTACGCGACCCGTACGCCCGCGGTCCTGCCGTTTATCGTCGCGCTGACCGCGGGTTTTCCGCCCGAAACGGGGAAGTTGTGTCCTTTTTTCGCTTTCAGCCAAATATCGAGGGTGTACGTGTGACCGGGCTGGAACGTGTCGTTTCCGGTAAGAAAGCGGCCGGAGGTCTCGTCATACCATGTGACGGGCTCAGTCTTATAAAGCTCGTAGCAGTCCTTGTCGAAAAGGTCGGGCGTCAGGCTGAACGGCACGTACACGCTCGGTTCGCTGATGTCAGCGGAGACGGACGGGATCTTTTCGGGAAAGTCGAGCGCCGTCTTCGGAATATACCCGACGTAGGAATTCACAACTACCTGATAATAACCTCCTTTGTCGGAGATAAGGTGTACGGCGCGCACTTTTTCGCGCGTTGCCAGGACTCTTGCCTGACTGTACTGATCCGCCAGCACGGAGCAGGACGAGTTCGTGTATGCGTATCCGAGTCCTTC
Source organism: uncultured Ruminococcus sp. (assembly GCA_902785485.1). Taxonomy (GTDB): domain Bacteria; phylum Bacillota; class Clostridia; order Oscillospirales; family CAG-272; genus RUG13077. The sequence goes on from CACZZA010000005.1 coordinate 27,967, forward strand.
GGGGACGAGTACGTTGACGACGACCGTTTTGCTGTCTATCGTTTCCATTCTTGCCCCGTTTATGTATAGCACGAGGTTCGCCGTGACGCTGACCGCTCCCTCGCCCGTTCTTTTCGGTTTGTAGTTCGAAAGGTCGTTCGTCAGGGTCGTTTTTCCGTCCTCGGTGACGAGGTATTCGACGCTCAGCTTTCCTTCCGAGGAGGCGAACCACTCCCTGAAGGAGTCGCTCGGAAGCGCGGTCGTGCTGAAAGTGAAGTTTATACCGCGGTCGAGGTACGCGTCGCAGTATTTTATCCCGTCTTCTTCACGTACGTTCGTGCTTCCGTTCACGCCGTAAGTCAAAAAACCGGCTTCTCTGTTTTCAAGCGCCTTCAAAAGGGTCGCGTGTGTGAATACGGTCATGCGGAAGTCGGGACCGTAGCCTTTTGAGCCGTCTTTATCCGTGACTTCGCAGAAGAATACTATTGAGTACCAGCCGTCGCCGTTTTCTTTGTATTCGAGTCCGTCGTCCGTTACGAGCGAAAGATGGTAAGTATCGACTCCGGAATAGCGGCCGTTGTTGTCGAGTTTTATGTACGACGCGTTATTTCCCGCGCCGACCTGCGCGTACCATTGATATTTCGGTTCGACGGCGTTGGTGAATACCATAAGGTCGAATTTTCCGGGGGCGTAAACGACGTAGTCGCTCCCGATCATCCCTCTGACGGAGAAGGATGCGGCGTCAGCCGAAAAAACGAAGAGGGAAAAAAGTGTGAAAACGACGAAGATAAACAATAACAGTTTCTTTTTCATTTGTTTGATCTCCCGAGCTTGATTTGTTACGGCGCCCGCCGGAATAAAGCGCAGAGTCAGTCTTGCATCCTCTTTACCGACTCGAGCAGGAGCTTGCTGAATTGCTCCGATACGCGTTCGGAGGTCTCCTTGACTTCCTCGTGCGTCAGTTTATGCTTCGCGATGCCCGCGGCGAGATTGGTGATACAGCTGATACCGCAGACCTTGACGCCCATGTGGTTGAGGGAAGTGGCCTCGATGGCGGTCGACATTCCGACGGCGTCGGCTCCGAGGGCGGAGGCCATACGGATCTCGGCGGGAGTCTCATACTGCGGACCGGGGAACTGGAGATACACACCCTCGCGGAGCGGGATTCCGAGTTCTTCCGCGGCGGAAGTCACGCAAGTCGAAAGGTCGGGATCGTAGACTGACGACATATCCGGAAAACGGACTCCTAATTCGTCGATATTCCTGCCGCGCAGGGGAGAGGGGACGAACGAAGAAATGTGATCTTTTATCAGCATCAGCGTCCCCGGCTTGAAGGTCAGATTGACTCCGCCCGCGGCGTTCGTCAGGACGAACTTTTTTGCTCCGAGCAGGGCGAGAGTACGGACGGGGCGCACCGCCTCGACCGAATCGTATCCTTCGTAATAGTGAACGCGCCCGTTCATCAGAGCGACCGGGACGGATCCGAGGTATCCGAATACGAACTTGCCGGCGTGACCGCTGACGGTCGATTTCGGAAAGTCGGGAAACTCGGAATAAGAGATCTCGCATAGTACTTTTACGTTTTCGGAAAAGTATCCGAGACCCGAACCGAGCGTGAGCGCGATGTCCGGGACGAGATCGGTGCGCGACTTTATGATCTCAACGCAGTTTTTCAGTATGGTGTATTCGTTCATCTGGTTTCCTCCTTGACCGCTTTGAGAGCGGCTTCGTATTCGTTTTCACTGTACGTCAGGTTGAGTATATCGATCAGCGCTCCCGCTGAAATGCTGTCGGGCAGATCGAGGCGCAACAGCAGTTTTTTCCGGAGCGAGGCGCTGTTCTTTCCTCCGAACAATCCGTCGGAGTAGAGTTTTGCCCGGTCTATGAACGGCGCTTTTCCGGCGGCTTCCGCGTCCGACGAGAACGGCTCGAACAGCTTGTACAGTATTTCATTGTCTATCCCCTCCACTCCGAGGACTCCTTCCTTGGACGGACGGATCTTGCGTCTTTCTTTTCCTTCGATCTTCGGGGTGTAAAGGTGTATGACCTTTTCTTTTCCGAGGACCGACGTGATACGGTTGCGGATCAGCATCCCCGCGGAGTCGCTGTCGGTCAGAACTATCACGGGTCGTTCCGCGGCGAGGCGGCGGAGCGCTTTTTCTTTTTGTTTTTCGTTGAAGATCGAAAAACCGTTCGTTGTCAGGATAATTGCGTCGATGATCCCCGACAGACGGTTTTTATCGTATTTTCCTTCGACTATGACCGCGTTAGGAACGCGTAAAAGCTCATTGGCGCTCATTTGACGAACCCCGCGAAATAGAGGCTGACGACGAGTTCGTCGAGAACGGCGTATTTGTCTGTCTGAGCCGTTTTTATTTTAATATCCGCCTCGTGACAAAGCGAGACCGCCTTCTCGAGCGCGGCTCTGGACAGCCTTCCCGCTCTCGCAAGGTAAAGCCCGACCTTGAATTCGTGTATTCCCGTTTCTTTCGCTATCGCCGATTTGACCATTCCCGCATCCGACAGCGCTTTTACGGTATATAGCTCGGAATAAACTTTTATGACGCTTCCGAGGATCAGCTCCGGCGCTTCCTTGCGGAGCTTTGAGTCGGACAGTATCAGCATCGCGCGCTCGGTATTCCCGTCGAGTATCGCGTTGGAAAAATCGAACGCCTGTATCTCGGTGTTGGTGACGGAGATCTTGTCAATATCTTCTTTCGTCAACGTGTTTCTGCCTTCGGAGAGGAGAAAAGCCGTCAACTTATCTATTTCTCCGCGCAGAGCGAGCATATCGCGCCCTACGCGCGCGACGAGCGCGTCGCACAGACTTTGGCTCGCATTTATCCTGTCGTTCGCAAAGTGGCGCATCGCCCAGGCTGACAGTCTTGCGGCGGTCTCCTTTGCAAATATGACAGGAGTCGCCGCTTTCGACAGGCGGGTCATCGCTTTCGACGGCTTTTTGTCGGTCCCGCGGTCGAAGTTTTCGGGGCGGGTATCGAGTATCAGGACCGTTTCGCGGGTCTTTCCTACCTGATCGAACAGAAATTCAAGCGCGGAAAGAGAGCTTTCGTTCGGACTTTTTAGGTCGAGATCGTATATCACCGTCAGTTTTTTATCGGATACGAAAGACGGAGAGGTCGCGACGTCGAGCGCTTCCGATACTACCTCTTCTACGCTTCTCATCTCTCCGGAGACCTCGGAATACGCGTCGGTACCGAATACTTCGTTTTTCAGCTGACCGAGGTAGAAATTCTTGAGGTAAGACTCTTCGCCCGCGAAAATATAGCTCCCGCACAGACCGGTCTTTATTTCTTTTGCAAGTTCGGCAGGGGTCATATCAGCCCTCCTTAGGCGAAAAAGTCAGCGTATATACGTTATGCTCCGTCTCGACCCCGTGGATCTCGATGACGTAGTCGAGTTTTATTACGCCTCGGTCGTTTGAAAACTCGTTGGTCACCGAGTTCGTTATGATGACGAAATCGAACGCGGCTTCACCGATGGAATACGTGCAAAGTCGTCGGCGGATCTCTCCGTCGAATATCATTGACGTAGGCGAAGCGCCCTTGCGGATGAGGTTTATCATCCCCGGCGAGTCTTTGCGGAAGCGAAGCAGGGATTCGATGCCGCTCATCCCGAGCTGTTCATTTTCACGGTAGCGTATCTCGACGGTTGAGTCGGTGACCGTAAGAACGCCGTTCGTGCCGAATTCGATGTCGTCCGTGTCCCCTTCTCCGGAGTAGGTCGAGGAGTCGCGCATAAAATCAAAATGATCGTTGACTCCGGTGATATTGCTCTCGTATCCGGGGGCGAATTCGGTCACGCTGTCGAACCTCCGTTCGGGAGCGGGATCGGGAATGAGATCGGTCATGTGGGAGACGACCGATACGTTTACGGGTATGGTAATTTTTTTCATGATTCTTTTCGTATATAATGGTTTTCTTTCTGTCAGTATAATAACATAAACGTTTCTTTCTGTCAATAAACACGGGGGATGGTTGACACATGAAAAAATTGATGCGGTTTTTGAAAAAAGCTCTGTTCGCGTGCCTGATCCTCGTCGCTTCGGCGTATATCCTTTCATCCGGCGCTTTTCCGCGTATCGCCGTATCGGAAAGCGTATCGGGAGTCGAGGACGAGCGTGTGGCACTTATCCAGGAGAGACTGCGCGACGTCGGTCTGTATTCGGGAGAGATCAACGGAGTCTGCGACGTCGCGACCACGGACGCAGTCAGGCGTTTTCAGCTATATAACGGGATAGAGCCTTCGGGGATATGCGACACCCGGACTTTGCAGACGCTGGGTATAGATTTTGAAGACGTCTATTACGCCGCGGGGATCGACCTGCTCGCGAAGCTCGTCGAAGCGGAAGCGGGCGGAAAAGGACTCCGGGCGATGACTGCGGTCGCCGGGGTGGTATTCAACCGCGTAGCCTCCGACAGCTTTCCCGACGATCTGCCGGGAGTGATATACGACGCGGGCGCGTTCGCTTCGGTAAAAAGCGGGGAGTTTTTCGACGCCTTGCCCGGGGATATGGCGTACCGGGCGGCGTACGACGCGCTTATCGGAGTTGACGTCACGGGCGGCGCGCTCTATTTTTCCCGTACCGATCCCGGACGGGACGTCACTCTTGAATGTGCGGGGATGTATTTTTACAAATAAAAACGGGAGGACCTTTTCAAAAGTCCTCCCGCCTGTTTTTATTCTTTTACAGGATCCTAAACGATCCGAGTATCGGAGCGATGGTGTTCGCGACGGTGGAGATCATCTTGATAAAGATGTCGAGCGCGACGCCGACAACGTCCTTACGGGTGTCGCCGACGGTGTCGCCGGTAACGGTCGCCTTGTGAGCGGCGGAGCCTTTTCCGTGCCCATCGAGCGAGCCCATCTCAACGTACTTCTTGGCGTTGTCGAAAGCGCCGCCGGAGTTGCCCATGAAGATCGCCTTCGGGATCGCGACGATCGTAGCGCCGATGAGGATGCCGCCGATGAATTCCCAACCGAAGAGGATGCCTCCGACGATCGGGACGAGGAGCGCGATGGTAGAGGGAAGGAGCATCTTGCGAAGCGCTTCTTTTGCAGCCATCTGTACGCACTTGTTGTAGTCGGGTTTGACTTTTCCTTCAAGCACGCCGGGAACGGAGAGCTGTCTGTCGCCCTCGTCAGCCATAAGACGGGCGGAGTCGATGGTGTTGTCGGTGAGCATAGCCGAGAAATATTCTATCAGCGCGCCGCCGATGATGCCGCCTGCGATGACGAGGTAATGCGAAATGTCGAGCAGAGCCTTGCCGCCCTCGAAGTTGCCGACGTACGCGACGATCAGCGAAACGGTGGCGATAGCGGCGGAGCCGATCGCGAAGCCTTTGCCGATAGCGGCGGTGGTGTTGCCTACGGAGTCGAGCTTATCGGTGATCTTGCGGACGGATTCGTCAAGGTGGCAGGATTCCGCAAGGCCGCCGGCGTTGTCCGCGATGGGACCGAACGCGTCGATCGAAACGGTGGTGCCGACGAACGAGAGCATACCGAGCGCGGAGATCGCGATGCCGTAGATACCGCTGATGTTGCCCGAGATTATGAGAGCCGCGCCGATGATGAGTATCGGGAGCAGGCAGGAACGGGAGCCTATCGCGTCGCCCTTGGTGATGACGAACGCTTCGCCCTCGGTCGAGATCTCAGCGAGCTTCTTGGTGGGTTTGAAATCAAACGATGTGTAGTATTCGGTGATAGCGCCGATCGCGACGCCGCTGATTATACCGAGTATCGCGGAGACCCAGGGAGAGAACCAACCGATCTTGAAGTCGACGGGAAGCTCGCCCTTACCGAACATAAGGTACGCGGAGCCGAGTCCGAGCACGACGGTCAGTCCGGCGGAAATGTAGGTCGCCATATTGAGTTCGCGGGAGGGGTTGTCGCCCATCTTGCGTACGGACGCGAAAACGAGTCCGATAAGACAGCTGAGCAGACCGCCGCCGGCGAGGAGTATCGGGAACAGGAGCGCGTTGTTGAGGTTGCCGAGTCCTCTGAACGCGGTCAGAGCGATGACGAGCGCGGAGATGACCGTCGCGACGAAGCTCTCGAGCAGGTCGGAGCAGTTGCCGGCGATGTCGTTGACGTTATCGCCTATGAAGTCGGCGACGACGTTCGGAACGCGGCTGTCGTCCTCGGGCATATCGTGGCGGATCTTGGCGAGTATGTCGGACGAGATGTCCGCCGCCTTGGTGTAGTTGCCGCCCGCGACGCGGTTGAACATCGCTACGAGCGAGCAGCCGAGAGAATAGGTCACGAAACGCATCGTGGTCGGGTTGATACCCATTTCGGCGATCTTGATGAAGCCGCCGCCGTTCGCGCCTTCGGAAACTCCGTCGAACACGAAGTGGATGATGAGCAGACCGAGCAGACCGCACGCCTGTACGGCGAGACCGGAAATACTTCCGCCTACGAGAGCGGTACTCGTGGTCTTACCGATCGAAAGGGATTCGCGCGCTTTGTTGGCGACGCGGACGTTGGCGTAGGTAGCGGAACGCATACCGACGATACAGACGGCGCTCGACATAGCGGCGCCGAGCAGGAACGTGAGTCCCGCCGTCTTTTCGATGAACAGACTGAAAATCGCGCCGACGATTATAACGACGACCGTGACCGTCTTATATTCTGTCTTCATAAAAGTCGAGGCTCCGTCGCGGATGATCTTTGCCATCTCGGACATTTCCTCGGTGCCTTCGGGCATTTTGCGTATCCTTGCAAAGCTGAAAGCGACATAGGCGATAGCGAGCAGGACTACGCCGAGAACGATAAGGTACGCTGTCATTACATTTCCTCCTGTTATACAGCCTCTTTTTAGAATTCCAAAACGGCATTCGCTCTGAAAACAGTCCGCGAATGCCGTACTGTATAGGTATCATATCACAAGTCTTCCGGAATGGCAAGAGCAAAATGCAATTTTTTCGGCTTTTTTTGAGAAAAATAACAAAAACAGGGGTTAAAATCTTGAAATATCACATTTTTTTGTTAATATTTAAGAAAATAACGCTCTAATCTTGCGAATAGAGCGTTTTATTATTGCAAATATCGTTTGACTGCGGTACCGGAATGTGAAAAATCACCTTGTATTTGGCGCTCACAGATAGGCGCGCGCCGCTTTTGCGAGCCTTTCTTCGCTCGAGATAAGGCGTTTTGCCGTGTCCTTCGAGCTTTCCGACGCCGCCTTATATTGATTGAGGTATCTCGAGAGAGATTTGACCCCCATATCGCACCCGTCGGTTATGAGGTCGGCTGCGGTCGCGTCCGACGGATCGATCCCTATCTTTACGTTCGTTTTGATATAAGACATCGCTTTTGCGGCGAGAGCCGGGTCTTTGCCTTCGTCGCCGAACGAGTCGAGCTCGCTCCTTATACCGCGCTCGATCTCCTCATGCTCGTCTCTCGCTTTGACGAGTTCCTCACGAAAGGAGTCGCAGACGTGTTCAATGACGCCGTTTATCGCCTCTATCCCCATTTTCGCGCCGGAGTCGCACTCGCGAAGGAGCTTTACAGTATCCTGTTCTATCAAGTCATCACGTCCTTTCTTTATTATTGTTGACAGAGAAAAGAAAAATATACGATTTTTGCCGATGGTATTTGACAAAGTATATTCAATGTGATATTATTTAATCAAGATCTGTTATAATGTGTAGTTCCGGGAGGCGCCTGATGAAAAAAATAGTTTGCATAATAACAGCCGTTCTTTTTGCGGCGGCGCTTTTCTCGTGCTCAAAAAGTGAAAAAGAGCCTGCGGCGTCCTCTCCCGTGACCGGGACGGCGCAAGAGTCAGCGGAGCGGGAGACAGCGGTGAAAGAAAGCGGCGACAGATTTTTCTTCGAAGGAGTCTCGCTCATACTCCCCGAAGGCTTCAAAACGGTCGAGTATCCCGCGTATACCATAGCCGTACCGTCGGATTATCCCTCAAACACCGATAATATAACCTTCGTTTCAGCCACGGACAAGGCGGAGGACTACACGCTTGACGCGCTGAAAGCTCAGATGGAGGAGATGTTCGACTCGGTTGTTGACATTTCGGTCGAAAACACGGAGACAGACGGCAAAGAAACGGTCATCTGCCGACAGACCGTGGAAATAAACGGCGCCAGTATAAAGGAGACGGTCTGTACCGTTTTCTTTGACGGCAAGTCGGTATCCTTGACTTTCGTCGACGGGTCCGGAGACTATTCCTTCGCTTTAGAGGCCTCGCTCGCGTCCGTTAAAGTCGGCTGACGTTTTATTTTGCCCGGGACCCGCCCGGGAGATCGTATATAAGAAGGTTCTTCAATGGAAAAACAAACAGTCCCGCCGTCGGATGAAGCTCAGCGCGAAAAAATGCTCCGTACCCCGGTGCCGAAGCTCGTGACGCTGCTTTCGATCCCGACGGTGGCGACACAGATGATATCGATAGTTTACAACACGGCTGACGCCTATTTCGTATCAAAAATAGACACCAACGCGTCCGCGGCGGTCGGAGTGGCGTTCAGCCTGATGTCGCTGATCCACGCGTTCGGCTACGGAGTCGGGATGGGCTGCGGCTCGCTCGTCAGCCGTCTGCTCGGTGAAAAGCGAAAAGACGAAGCGGACAGGGTGACGTCCACTGCCTGCCTCGAGGCGTTTATCCTCGGACTCACAGTCTGTGTGTTCGGTCAGATATTCCTCCGTCCTTTGATGACACTGTTCGGCTCGACGGACGCGATGCTCGACTATACCTGCGCATACGCGAGATACGTCCTCGCCGCCGCGCCTCTGATGTGCTTTACGTTCGTTCTGATCGATACGCTCAGAGCCGAAGGAAAAGCGAAGCTCTCGATGTTCGGCACGGTCGGAGGAGGCTTGCTCAACGTCGTGCTTGACCCGATCTTTATATTCAAGTTCGGGATGGGTACCGCCGGAGCGGGACTCGCTACGGCGATAAGTCAGGTGTTCACCTTTATCGTCATTATGTATTTCTACGTTTTCAAAAAGAGCATCGTCGCCCCGTCGGTCTCGAAGATATCAAAAAACGTAAAGACCTATACCGAGATCGTGACGACCGGTATGCCGACCATCTTCCGGCAGGGACTTGCGACGCTCGCCTCGACCCTGCTCATGCGCGGAGCGTCCGCGTATTCCGAGACGCCGGAGGCGGCTATCGCCGCGATAACCGTGTCCAATAAGGTTTATCTGCTCGTAAGGAGCTTCATCCTCGGTATCGGACAGGGATTTCAACCGGTCGCGGGATACAACTTCGGCGCGGGCGACGTCAAACGCACGAAGCAGTCGTTCTGGTTCGCGACGGGGATAGGAACGGCGGTGTGCGTACTCAGCGCCGGACTGATAGCTCTATTTCCGCAGAGCGTCATCGCGTTTTTCCGCGACGACCCGGACGTCATAAGGATAGGAGTTCCGGCGCTTCTTTACGCCTGCGCCGTCATGCCCCTCATGGCGTTCTCGACATACGTAAATCAGCTTTTCCAGTGCCTCGGAGTCAAGTTCCCGGCGACCTTCCTCGCCTCGTGCAGGCAGGGGTTATGCTTTCTTCCGCTTATTTTCGCGCTTCCCGCGGCGTTCGGACTCGCCGGGGTCCAGGCAGCGCAGCCGGGAGCGGATCTGCTGACGTTCTTCATTTCGATACCTTTCATCGTCGTTTTTCTCAAAAAGAAACTGTATGACAGAGTTCCGAAAGGAAAGAACAAATGAAAAACCTTATTCCGTTTATCTCAGTTCTGCTCGCCGCCGTCACTCTCCTTGCGTCGTGCGGCGGACAGCCGGACGCGGCGCTTCACGAAAAAAAGGAGGATGCAGCCATGCAAAAACCGTTTCCTGAAAAGATCCTGGTCGACGGCGAGGTTTTGTCTCTTGAAGAAGGAAAGACCGAATACGAATATCTCATCCCCGACGGCGACCCGTATATCCCCAAGGTGGAGGCGAGCGCCGGAGAGGGGATCTCCGTAACGGTCCGCGACGGATATATCCCGCGCGGACAAAACGAGGGCAGGGCGGAAGTGATCCTCGAAAAAGACGGGACGGAACAGACCTTTTCGGTGATATTCCGCAAGGACGCCGGGAAAGGCGTCGTGCTTCAGTACGGAGGGACGTACGTCTTCGACTGCGGCGAAGGCGCGGTTTATTCGTCGTCTGCTCCGGAATACGTGAAGGTCGGTGAAAACGGCGTCGTCCGCGCAAAAGACGTGACCGACTCTCCCGTTACAATAACCGCCGTCAAAGACGGAGAAACGAAAACGCTCGTCATAGACCGCGTGCTTCGCGCGCGGGTCGATCTTATATTCACCGCGGGACAGTCTACCTCGCAGGGGTGCTACGACACATCTGACAAGACCGGGAAACGCATCCCGACAGAGGATCAGCACGAGCTGATCGAACGGATCGGAGACGAGGGCCAGTCTTTCGGTTTCGATATTTTCCCGAGGGCGGAAAACACGCAGGTCTATTCTCTCAAAGGACATCTGTACGACAGGGGACTGCACCTCAAACAAGGGTATGAGAATTCCATCGCGCTCGCCCTGCTCGAAAAAAAAAAAAAAAAAACTCTGTTCGTTTCGTCCGGTTTTTCCGGAGCTTCTGTCGAAGCGTGGCTCGACCCCGACGAAGACGAAGACGCCGGGCCGTACGGAAGCCATTATCTGTATTCCGAACTGAAAAGCGGATACAAGGTCCTCGAACGCGAGATCGCAAAGCATTTCGAGATCGAGCGCAGGCTCTGCTTCTGGTGGCAGGGCGGGACCGGGATGAGCTACGTTTACAGCAAGGAAAAAGCCGGATGGATAAAACCGTCCGACCCGGGATTTGATCCGAAAGACCTCATCACCGACGAAAAGTATTACGAATACTTCTTACGCATACGCGATAATTTCAAGGAGGACTTCGGCGTCGAACAGTTCTTCATGATCCCCGCGAGATGCACGAAGAGCGTATGTTCCGCAGAGAACGTGAATTTGGGGATATACGTCGATCTGACTCCGGTCAGGACGGCGCACTACACGCTCTGCAACGAAGTCCCGGACGTCGCGATGATCTCTCGGCTCGTCGACTGTATGCGGCCGTATTCGTCGCCGGACAAGACGAGCGAGGGTTACGGATATATCGGCGTCGATAACACCTCTATTACTTACTTCCTTTAAGTTTGCCAAAGTTGTATTTGTAGAAATCGGATTAGAAAGGATTAAACCATTTCCTTTTCTATCTTCTGTTACATAGGCAAGTTTGTGTTCAATTGCTTCACGAGGAGAATTCAGTTCTACTTTTTCTCCATTCATGTACAATTCGCCTGTAATATGTGTACCATAGGATTTTCCGAAAATACTCATCATAAGTTCGGTTCGTCCGGCACCCATCAAACCGGCTACGCCAACTACTTCGCCCCTTCTTACGTTGAAGGAAACGTTATCTACGACTTTCTTTTCTTCGTAGATTGGGTGATGGCAAGTCCAGTTTTTTACTTCTAATGCGATATCTCCAATCTTTCGATCAGCAGGACGTTTCGGGAATCTGTCTGTCAGTTCACGGCCTACCATGCCCTGGATGATTCTATCATCAGAGATGTCATCTACTCCTTTTCGTAAAGATTCGATGGTTGCACCATCTCGAAGAATCGTGATGGTATCGGCACAATATGAAATCTCATTGATTTTATGAGAAATAATAATCGAAGTCATACCCTGCTTCTTGAATTCCAAAAGCAAGTCTAACAGAGCCTTGGAGTCATCTTCATTTAAGGAAGAAGTAGGCTCATCCAAAATCAGC
>CACZZA010000006.1 GCA_902785485.1 uncultured Ruminococcus sp.
TTATATTGAATACATCTCACAAATAATGTACAATAAATACAACAAAACAGAGCGGGGAGACACTATTATGTACAACTTCATTTCCGAAAACGGCTACAAAGAAAGCATGGAGAACGTCGTTCTGCCCTATATAGAGCCGCGGCGAAAGGACGGGATGTTCCGTTCGTTCGACGGGAACGAGCTTCATTTCGCATTTATTTCAGCTGACGAGCCGAAGGCGAATATCGCGCTCCTTCACGGCTTTACCGAGTCTATCGAAAAGTTTATGGAGCTGTCGTATTATTTCGTTCAGGAAGGGTACAACGTATATATCCTCGAGCAGCGCGGACACGGCAAGTCATACCGCGCGGTGGCGGATTATTCACTGACTCACGTCGACAGATTCACCGACTACGTCGAGGATTTCTCGCGCTTCGTCGACGAAATAATAGGAGATAAGCTTCCGCTTTATATCTACGCTCATTCGATGGGAGGCGGGGTCGCCGCTCTCTATCTTGAAAAATATCCGACGCGCGTCGCAAAGGCGGTCCTGTCGTCGCCGATGATCTCGCCCACCTCGGGCGGAGTCCCGCACTTTTTGTCGCGTTTTATCTGCAAACTGATGATGATCTTCGGCAAGAAGGAAGAAAGACTCTTTATGTTCGGTCCCTACAAGGGACACGAGGATTTCGAGACCTCGTCCGCGTCTTCAAAGGCGAGATTCGATTACTACGACGATATCAAATTCAACAACGAGATCTACCAGAACTCCTCTCCGACCTACACCTGGTCCTACGAAGGGCTCGGCGTGACCAAAAAGATCCTCAAAAGAGGCGAGGTCGAAAAGATCGAGACCCCAGTGCTGATGTTCCAGGCTAAGCAGGATACGATGGTACTCCTGCCCGCGCAGGATAAGTTCGTTTCGCGTCTGCGGAACGGACAAAAGGTCGAGCTTGACACCCGTCACGAGATCTACCGCGCGCCGGACGGCGTACTCAGGGAAGCGCTCGACAGGATGTTCGAGTTCTATGCAAAATAAAATAAAAAAACGCTCGCCCGGACGGTTTTTCCGTCCGGGCGATTTTCTTTTTCAGTCGATAAGGTAGTCCGTTTTGCGCCGTTTCGCGTCGACGGTGGAGACGCCGAGCGTCATTTCTTCAAGGACGTCGAGCAGTACGCGCACCGTGTCGAGCGAGGTGAAGGTCGTCACGCCGTTTTCGCTTGCGCATTTGCGGATCGAGGCGCCGTCGCTGTGGTGGATGCCCGAACGTACGCGGCGCGTATTGATGACGTAGCTGACGTACCCGCCCCTGAGCTTGTCGGCTATCTCGTCGCTCCCTTCGGAACGCTTGCGCAAGACCCGTGTCTTTACCCCGCGCAAAGCGAGATATTCGGACGTGCCTTTTGTCGCCTCGATGTTGAAGCCGAGGTCGTAAAACCGCTTTATCAGCGGAAAGGCTTCTTCCTTGTCCTCGTCCGCGACCGAGGCTATGACGGTGCCGTAGCTCCTCAGTTTGAGTCCCGAGGCTATAAGCGCCTTGTACATCGCGCGGTGGAGCTTTTCGTCGTAGCCTATCGCCTCTCCGGTCGACTTCATCTCCGGAGAGAGGTATGAGTCCATACCGTCGAGCTTGGAAAAGCTGAACGCGGGAGCCTTGACGTAGTATCTCCACGCGACGGACGGCTTGTCGAGCGGCAGTCCCATTTCGCGCAGGGATCTTCCGAGGATGCACGACGTCGCTATGTCCGCCAGAGCGTACCCCGTCGCCTTTGACAGGAAGGGGACGGTCCGTGACGAGCGAGGATTGACTTCGATTATATACACCATTTCGTTCTTGTCGACGATGAACTGTATGTTGTACAGTCCCACGATCCCGATGGCTGGACCGAGGCGGCGGGTGTATTCGACGATCTTTTCCTTTACGCGCTCCGAGATGCTGAACGGAGGATAGACCGAGATCGAGTCGCCCGAGTGTACTCCGGTGCGTTCGACAAGCTCCATTATGCCGGGGACGAAGACGTCCCGCCCGTCGCATACGGCGTCGACCTCGACCTCTTTTCCGCGGATGTATTTGTCGACGAGTACCGGTTTATTGACGTCGATCTCGACGGCGGTGCGGAGATACCCTTTTAAGCTCTCCTCGTCGGCGACTATCTGCATGGCGCGCCCGCCGAGAACGAACGACGGACGCACGAGAACGGGAAATCCGATCTCGCAGGCGGCTTTTATCCCCTCTTCAACGCTCGTGACCGCGCGCCCGGGCGGCTGAGGGATCCGAAGGTCGAGCAGCAGACGCTCGAATTCGTCGCGGTCTTCAGCTTTTTCTATCGCGTCGACGTCCGTACCGATGATACGCACTCCGAGTTCGCGCAGCGGGGCGGCGAGATTGATCGCGGTCTGTCCGCCGAGGGTCGCTATCACCCCTTCCGGCTTTTCGAGATGTACGACGTTCATCACGTCTTCGACGGTCAGAGGCTCGAAATACAGCTTGTCCGACGTCGTGTAGTCGGTCGACACGGTCTCGGGGTTGTTGTTGATGATTATGGCTTCGTATCCGAAGGAGCGTATCGTCTTTATCGCGTGGACGGTCGAGTAGTCGAACTCCACGCCCTGACCTATGCGTATAGGTCCCGAGCCGAGGACTATTATTTTCTTTTTGTCAGACACGACGCTTTCGTTTTCGTCCTCGTAGGTCGAGTAAAAATACGGGACGTAGCTCTCGAACTCGGACGAGCAGGTGTCGATCATCTTGTAAACGGGGAATATCCCGTTCTTTACGCGCAGATCGTAGACCGTGCGTTCGTCTGTTTTCCAAAGGTGCGCGATCTCCCTGTCGCAGAAGCCAGAGCGCTTGCCGAGATACAAAAGTCCGAGGTCGAACGGCTTTTGCTTTATTTCCGTCTCGGTATCGACGATCTTTTTTATCTTGTCGATGAAAAACCGGTCGATCTGCGTGATCCGGGATATGTTTTCGACCGGCTCGCCGTGCCACAGCAGCTCGGCGATGGCGTAAAGGCGGTCGTCGGTCCCCATCTTGATATATTCGACGAGTTCTTCTCTCGAATAGGTGTCGAACTTTTTAGTGTAGAGGTGGTTTACTCCGCGTTCAAGGCTCCGTATCGCTTTGAGCATACTTTCCTCAAACGTGCGCCCCACGCTCATCACTTCGCCGGTAGACTTCATCTGCGTCCCGAGCTTTTGGTTCGCGTCGGCGAATTTGTCGAACGGGAAGCGGGGCATCTTCGTCACGACGTAGTCGAGCGCCGGCTCGAACGAGGCGGGGGTGTTGGCGAGCATTATCTCGTCGAGGGTCATTCCGACGGCGATCTTTGCGGAGACGCGCGCTATCGGGTACCCGGACGCCTTCGACGCGAGGGCGGAAGAACGCGACACGCGCGGATTGACCTCGATAAGATAATAGTCGAACGAGCGCGGATCAAGAGCGAACTGCACGTTGCAGCCACCCTTTATCCCGAGCGCGCGGATCAGCTTGAGCGCGGAAGAACGGAGCATCTGATACTCTCTGTTCGTCAGCGTCTGGGAAGGGCAAACGACTATACTGTCGCCCGTGTGGATGCCGACCGGGTCGAGGTTTTCCATATTGCAGACGGTGATCGCGGTGTCGTTCGCGTCGCGCATCACCTCGTATTCGATCTCCTTGTACCCCTTTATGCTTTTTTCCACGAGCACCTGTCCGACGGGCGAGAGCTTGAGTCCGTTCGTCATCAGCTTGACGAACTCGTCTTCGTTTTCGGCAAAACCGCCTCCCGAGCCTCCGAGCGTGAACGCGGGGCGCAGTACGACGGGATAACCTATATCCCGAGCGGCGGACAGCCCTTCTTCGAGGGACGTTGCGATCTCCGACGGAAGTATCGGCTCGCCGAGCGACTCGCACAGCTCCTTGAATTTTTCGCGGTCCTCCGCCTTTTCTATCGACGATACGTCGGTGCCGAGCAATTCGACTCCGCATTCGCGCAGTACCCCGCGCCTTTCAAGCTCTACGGCGAGGTTGAGTCCCGTCTGTCCGCCGAGTCCGGGGATGAGAGCGTCGGGACGCTCGTAGCGTACGATCTTGGCGAGATATTCGAGGTTGAGCGGCTCCATATATACTTTATCCGCGACCGCCGGGTCGGTCATTATCGTCGCGGGGTTCGAGTTGCAGAGGACGACCTCGTACCCCTCCTCCTTGAGGGCGAGGCACGCCTGGGTGCCGGCGTAGTCGAATTCCGCCGCCTGACCGATCACGATGGGTCCCGAGCCGATGACGAGTATTTTCTTTATATCGGTGCGTTTCGGCATCTCACTTGCCCTCCTTTGCTTCCTTCATACGTTCGATAAAAAGGTCGAACAGATACCCCGAGTCGCAGGGACCGGGAGCCGATTCCGGGTGATACTGTACGGAAAAGACGGGATCCTTCAAGGATCGCAGTCCCTCGACGGTATGATCGAGCAGATTGACGTGGGTCATTTCAAGTCCCGTTCCGGCGATGCTCTCTTCTTTCACGGCGTAGCTGTGGTTCTGCGACGTGATCTCTATTTTGCCGTCGGAGAGCCGTTTGACGGGATGGTTGCCGCCTCTGTGTCCGAATTTCAGTTTGTACGTCTCGCATCCGTAAGATAACGCTAAGAGCTGATGCCCGAGACAGATGCCGAACATCGGATATTTTTCGCGCAGAGACCTGATAACGTCGCACACCCGGCGCACGTCCTCCGGGTCTCCCGGTCCGTTCGACAGGAACACGCCGTCGGGTCTCAGAAAATCGATCTGCCTCTCGTCCGTGTCGTATGGAAGCACCGTCACGCGGACTCCGCGCTTCGTGAACGAGCGGATGATGCTGCGTTTCATTCCGAAATCGAGCGCCGCGACGTGAAAGCGGGCGTTCTCGCACTCCGCCGTCCAGGTGCTTTTGGTGCTGACCCGGCTCACGGCGTCATGCGGGACGGGAGTTTCTTTTATTATTTCAAGACCTTTTTCGACCGGGGTCGAAATATCGGTCATAACGACGCGGCAGGAGCCTTTGTCGCGTATCAGCCTCGTGAGGCGGCGGGTGTCCACTCCCGAGATCCCGGGGATCCCGTACGCCTCCATCACCTCGGACAGAGTCTTGGTCGCGCGGAAGTTCGACGGCAGATCGTTATAGTCGCGCACCGCGAGTCCGCCTATCGAGGGAACGAGCGTTTCGTAATCGTCGTCGCACATCCCGTAGTTGCCTATCAGAGGATAGGTCATAACTACCGTCTGATCGGTGTACGACGGGTCGGAAAGTATCTCCTGATACCCTACGCACGAGGTGTTGAATACAAGCTCTGTCACATTTTCGGTCTTTTTTCCGAAAGAAACTCCCTCGAACACCTCGCCCGATTCGAGTATGAGTTTTACGTCGGGCGCTTTATTTATCATCGTTTTCTTTCCTTTCGCCGTCCTTTTCGGACAGTCTGCGTTCAAATCTGTCTTTTCTCGTGTCTGTCGGTTTCGCGGTCGGGTATTCTCCCGTGAAGCAGGCTTTGCAGATGCGTTCGCTCCCCGCCATTTCGGACAGTCCTGAGACCGGGAGGTATCCGAGCGAGTCCGCGCCGATCAGCTTCGCGGTCTCCTCCGGCGTGTGGCTGACCGCGATGAGGTTTTCGCGCGAATCGATGTCCGTGCCGTAGTAGCACGCGTCGATGAACGGAGGGGCGGAGACGCGCATGTGGATCTCCTTCGCTCCCGCCTCGCGGAGCAGACGCACGATCCGGCTGCTCGTCGTGCCGCGGACTATCGAGTCGTCGATCAGAACGATCCTTTTGCCTTCGACCGCGTCTTTGACGGGAGACAGCTTTATCCTCACCATATCGCGGCGCGAATCCTGACCCGGAGAGATGAAGGTCCGTCCGATGTATTTGTTTTTGATGAGTCCTATCCCGTACGGGATGCCCGACTCTCTCGAGTAGCCGAGCGCCGCGTCGAGTCCCGAGTCGGGGACTCCGATGACGACGTCCGCGTCGACCGGATGAGTACGCGCGAGGATCCTTCCCGCTTTCACTCTCGCGGAATGGACTCCCACTCCGTCAACGACCGAGTCTGGACGGGAAAAGTATATGTACTCGAAAGCGCAGAGCGTTTTTTCGGCGGTCTTGCCTGTTCGGTAGCTTTTGACTCCGGCGTCGGAAAAAACGACGAGTTCGCCCGGCTCGACGTCGCGGACAAAGGTCGCTCCCACCGCCTCGAGCGCGCAGCTTTCGGAGGAGGCGACGTACGTTCCGTCGGGGCAGACTCCGTAGCAGAGCGGACGGAAACCGCGTATATCGCGAAAGGCGAGCAGCTTTTGCGCCGACATCAGCACTATCGAGTACGCGCCTTCGAGCCTTCCCATCGCCGACAGGACCGCGTCTTCGATGGAGCCTTTTTTCAGCCGTTCGCCCGTGATGACGTAGGCGATGGTCTCCGTGTCGCTCGTCGTGTGGAAGATCGCGCCGCGGTTTTCAAGCTCCGAGCGCAGTTCGTAGGAGTTCGTCAGATTTCCGTTGTGCGCGAGCGCCATTTTGCCTTTGAGGTGGTTGACTTCGATAGGCTGACAGTTAGCGCGGGTCAGTCCTCCCGTCGTGCCGTAGCGGACGTGACCCACCGCCATCCGTCCTTCCGGTAGGGACGACAGAACTCCGCGGGAGAAAACCTCGCCGACGAGTCCCGTATCCTTGTGAGAGGCGAACACGCCGTCGTCGTTGACGACGATGCCGCAGCTCTCCTGTCCTCTGTGCTGGAGTGAATAAAGTCCGTAATATACGGTGTGCGCGACGTCCGCGCGGGTCTTTGAAAAGACCCCGAACACGCCGCATTCTTCGCGGAGTTTACCGTTGTTCTGCATTTTTCCTCCTCTCGCCGTACGCGAGCGACGCTTTGATAAATCCCGAAAAAACGGGGTGCGGACGGTTGGGTCTGCTCTTGAACTCGGGGTGATACTGCACTCCGATAAAGAACGGGTGTTCTTTTATCTCCACGACCTCGACGAGTCTCCCGTCCGGACTTGTTCCCGAACAGACGAGTCCCGCCTTTTCGAGCGTTTCCTTGTATTCGTTGTTGAATTCGTATCTGTGGCGGTGGCGCTCGAAAAAGTCCGTTTTTCCGTAGCATTTTTCGAGCAGAGTTCCTTTTTTCACCCTACATTCGTACCGCCCGAGGCGGAGCGTGCCGCCTTTATTTATCTCGTCGTTCTGTCCCGGCATGAAGTCGATGACCTTGTGAGGCGAATCGGGGTCGAATTCACGGGAGTTCGCTCCATTGAGACCGACGACGTTCCGGGCGAACTCGATGACGGCGATCTGCATCCCGAGGCAGATGCCGAAATAGGGGACGCCGTTTTCTCTTGCGTATCTTGCGGTCTCTATCATACCTTCCGTACCGCGCCCTCCGAAGCCTCCGGGAACGATTATCCCGTCGGCGCCGAGCAGATCCCGTTCCGTGACTTTTTCGGAGTCGATCCATTCGATTTCGACCTCCGCGCCTTCAAAATATCCCGCGTGCCGCAGAGCCTCCGCGACGGAAAGATAAGCGTCGTGGAGCGCGACGTATTTGCCGACGAGAGCTATTCGTACTTTTTTGTCGGTGTTTTTGATGCGTTCAACGACTTTGTTCCATTCTCCGAGATCCGGGGTACGCGCGTCAAGCCCGAGCTCACGGCAGACGACCTCGGAAAAACGCGATCTTTCGAGCATCAGCGGCGCTTCGTAGAGATGTGGGAGCGTGACGTTTTCGATGACGCAGTCCTTTTTGACGTTGCAGAACAGAGCGATCTTGTTGAAAATGCTTTCTTCAAGCGGTTCGTCGCACCTCAGAACGATGATGTTCGGGTGTACGCCCATCCCCTGAAGCTCCTTTACGGAATGTTGTGTAGGCTTGGATTTGTGTTCGTCCGAGCCGCGCAGGAAAGGAACGAGGGTAACGTGGATGAACAGACTGTTCTCCCGTCCGACTTCGAGCGAGATCTGTCTTGCCGCCTCTATGAACGGCTGAGACTCGATGTCGCCTATCGTACCTCCGATCTCGGTGATGACGACGTCCGCCTCGGAGTGGCGTCCCGCCGAGTAGACGAACTCCTTTATCTCGTTCGTGACGTGCGGGATGACCTGTACGGTCGAGCCGAGGTACTCGCCGCGGCGTTCCTTGTTCAGCACGCTCCAGTAGACCTTGCCCGTCGTGAGGTTTGAATATTTGTTCAGATCCTCGTCGATGAACCTCTCGTAGTGTCCGAGGTCGAGATCGGTCTCCGAGCCGTCCTCGGTGACGTAGACTTCTCCGTGCTGATAGGGAGACATCGTCCCCGGGTCGACGTTTATATAAGGATCGAGCTTTTGCGAGGCGACCTTATACCCGCGCGATTTGAGCAGACGTCCGAGCGACGCCGCGGTTATTCCTTTTCCGAGTCCGGAGACTACGCCTCCCGTGACGAAAATATATTTAGTCATGGCTTTTCCTTTCGTGTTTTTTACTTTTGAAAATCAAGTGTTTGTTTAACTGCCTCCTGAAAAAAGGGGAGGGAAGACCCTTTCGAGTTATCGAAAGCGGTCTTCCCTTGATATTTTTTATGCTGATATATACCCTGTTGTCATTCTCCCCGGGGGAAAAGACCGCCTTTCGCGGTCAGACTCCGAAGAACAGCTCGCCGTAATTCGGCATCGGCCAGTATTCCTCGCTCGTGATACGTTCCGCCTCGTCGCATACCGCGCGAAGCTCGCTCATCTTGCCGAGGAGCGTATCGCGAATCGCGTACCCCTGCTGAATGGTGTCGGAAACGTCGCGTACCTCCAGCGTTGCGTTTTCAAGCTCGTCCGTCGTCTCGTCGATACGGTCGATGAGGATCGAGAGCTTGGAAACGAGCGTTTTTTCAAAATTGCAGGCAAGCTCCGGAAGGACAGTCTTCTTGCGCGAGAGGTTCATCGCGACGTCCGCGGAATATTTGACTATCGCGGGGAGTATCTCCTTGCGCGACATATCGACCATCGTGTTCGCCTCGATGATGACCGCCTTGCAGTAGTTCTCGAGCATGATCTCGCATCTCGACTGGAGTTCTTCGATCGTGAACACTCCGAGTCCGGTCAGCATCTTCACGTTCTTCTCGTCGAGCAGGTGAGGCATACAGTCGGGAGTCGTGCGGTAGTTGGACAGTCCGCGCTCCTCCGCCTCGAGGATCCATTTTTCATCGTAGCCGTTGCCGTTGAATATTATGCGGCGGTGGTCCGAGAAGGTCTTTTTGATCATCTCATGGAGTTTTTCGTCGAAGTTCTCCGCGTTCTCGAGTCTGTCGGCGTAGATGCGCAAGGACTCCGCGACCGCCGAGTTGAGCATGATATTCGTGCAGGCGATAGAGTTCGACGAGCCGAGCATACGGAACTCGAATTTGTTTCCGGTGAACGCGAACGGAGACGTGCGGTTGCGGTCGGTCTCGTCGCGGTTGAACTTGGGCAGGGTGTCGACGCCGAGCTTCATCGTCGTCTTTTCCTGCGCGGAGTACGGCTTGTCGTTGACGATCGCGTCCATGATGGCGGTCAGTTCGTCGCCGAGGAAGATAGATACTACCGCGGGAGGCGCTTCCTGCGCTCCGAGACGGTGGTCGTTGCCCGCCGTCGCGACCGCGATACGGAGCAGATCCTGATAGTCGTCGACCGCCTTTATGACGGCGCAGAGGAAGATGAGGAACTGCGCGTTGTCGTACGGAGTCTCGCCGGGCGAGAGCAGGTTCACGCCCTTGTCGGTCGCCATCGACCAGTTGTTGTGCTTGCCGGAGCCGTTGACGCCGGCGAAGGGCTTTTCGTGGAGCAGGCAGACAAGGCCGTGTTTTGACGCGACCTTCTGCATGATCTCCATAGTCAGCTGGTTCTGGTCTGTCGCGATGTTTGTAGTCGTGAAGATAGGCGCAAGCTCGTGCTGCGCGGGAGCGACCTCGTTATGCTCGGTCTTTGCGTAGACTCCGAGCTTCCACAGCTCTTCGTCGAGGTCGGACATGAATTCCTGGACTCTCGGCTTGATGACGCCGAAATAATGGTCGTCCATCTCCTGTCCCTTGGGAGACTTCGCGCCGAACAACGTGCGTCCGGTGAAGATGAGGTCTTTTCTCTTTTTGTAGAGTTCTCTGTCTATAAGGAAGTATTCCTGTTCCGCGCCGACCGAGGTGTTGACTCTCTTTACGTCGGTGTGTCCGAAGAGACGCAGTATGCGCAGCGCCTGCTTGTTGAGCGCCTCCATCGAGCGGAGCAGAGGAGTTTTCTTGTCGAGCGCGTGCCCTGAGTAGGAGCAGAACGCCGTGGGGATGCAGAGGGTCTTATCTTTGATAAAAGCGTACGAAGTGGGATCCCACGCGGTGTAGCCTCTCGCCTCGAAGGTGGCGCGCAGACCGCCCGACGGGAAGGAAGACGCGTCCGGCTCGCCCTTGATAAGCTCCTTGCCGGAGAATTCCATAATGACTCCTCCGTCCGGAGCCGGAGAAATGAAGCTGTCGTGTTTTTCGGCTGTGATGCCGGTCAGCGGCTGGAACCAGTGCGTGAAGTGGGTCGCGCCCTTGCTTATCGCCCAGTCCTTCATCGCCGAGGCGACGGCGTTGGCGACCGAAAGGTCGAGACTCGCGCCCTCTTTGATGGTCTTTTTCAGACTTCTGTACGTGTTTGCCGACAACATCGCCTTCATGACTCTGTCGTCGAAAACGAGACTTCCGAAATAATCTGGAATGTTTGTCATCTTTTTATCCTCCGCGTCTTTACGGTTTGATTTGTTTCGGGTAAAAAAAGGGGCAAGGGCGCCAGAGAGACTATTGCCTCAAGACACCTTTGCCTTAAATATGTGCATAATTATACTCGAAATCGCGGGTTTGTCAAGAGAATTTTTGAAAAAAATCCGGGTTTTTTCAGCAGTTTTGAGCAAAAAACGCAAAATAAGTGTGAAAAACGGCGTTTATAAACAGTTTTTCGCTTGACTGAACGCGAAACAGAATGTATAATGAGAATATAAGTCCATACCGACAGACGGAGATACATATAAATATGAAGAAGATCATTTTTCCGATAATACTCATCCTCATCCTTGCAACAGCGCTCTCGTTTTCCGCGTCCGCGGACTTCCCCGAGCTTGTCCCGGGGAGCGGCAAAGTCGTTTTCATAGCGGACGGAGCGGAGGGGGACGGCACGTCCGCCCAGTCCCCGCTGAAGCCGGACGACTCTCCCGAGGGGTACGATCCGGCCGAGCAGTTTCCCAAAAATCATCTGACATCCTCCTTCTATCAGGCTATCAACATCCTGAGCGACGCGGGCGGCGGCACGCTCGTCGTCTGCGGTCCCGTAAGGCTCGGCTTCGGTCAGTCCTGGGGAAACGGCTCGGTGCAGAAGGACGTGATGACGGTCGTTTTCGGGAACAAGACGATAAGGATCACTTCCGTTTACGACGGGACGGATTACAGAGAAACGAACGGGGCGAGACTTATCCTTGAATCTCCCGCGATGCTGAACATCAAGGGACAGACGGTCTGGGATCACATAGATATCGTAACGGCGTCCGCCGACCGCGCCATCAGCTTCGGCGGATACACCACCGTCATAGGCAACGGCGTTAATTGCTATCCCGAGTACGACGGCTTCAAGGGAGTCGCTCAGCAGTACGTCAGCCTTACCGCGGGCAGCAGATACGAAAAGATGTCGAACGCGTCCACCGATCTGTACGTGCTTTCCGGAACTTATAACTGCATCGCAGGCGGTTCGTGGGGAGTCACTGCTTCTTCTCCTTTTACCAACGTTGCGACCAATCTCACTCTCGACGGCGACGTTCTGATACTCGGAAAGCTCGTCGGCGCCTGCGGAGGAGCGGAAAACTCTCCGTTCGGCGGAAACGTCAATATCACGATAAACGACGGAACGTACGAATGCGATATCTACGCCGGAGGTAAAAACGCGTTCACCAACTCCGACGCCCGTGTGAATATAAAGGTAAACGGAGGAAACTTCAAAAACGTCTGGTCTCTCTGCAAGATGGCTTACGGATATACCGGAAATCTTCCGAAGACTTCCGTCGTCGACTTCAGGAATTTCCCGAAGTCGGGCGCCCGCTCGATGAAATTCCTTCTCGCCGTGACCGAAGGGTTCGACGCTTCCGAGATACTGCTTCCTGACTGGTACGACCCCGATGAAGACTATTCCGACGATCCTGTGACGCCGGAGCCGGAAGTTACCGCCGAATACGGCGACGCGAACGGCGACGGGAAGGTCGACGTGAGCGACGTCGTCAGGCTGAAGAGATATTTTTCCGAATACGATCCCGCGACGAATGTTTCTTCAGTGGGTCTGGGTCCGCGCGCCGACGCGAACGGAGACGGAGTCATCACTTCCATTGATATTATCAGGCTTAAACGGTACTTCGCCTCAATGGATTACTCCACCGGCAAATCGTCAGTTCTGCTCGGAAAGGTCCCCGAGCTGATAAGAGCCGACTACTCAAAATACGTAAGCTACAAGGAATTCGCCGTTCCGACCGATCTGCGGCAGGCGGCGATAGACTATATGCTTGAAGAAGCGAACGTCGTCTGGTATCCGGGCGAGGACTTCTCCACAAGCGAATATTTCGAGGATCAGGGCTGGGGAATAGACCTCACTTATAAAAAAGGAGTCGAATACCGCGGACTTCCGTACGCGAACTCGTATTCGACAATAGCGGATTTCGAGCGTTATTTCGGTCAAGGCCGCGTCTTTACTACGTCGCCCGACCGATGGCTCGGCGTGTCCTGGCGCTCCGTCCCCGGGCTCGAGTGCGCGTCGTCGGTGATAACCGCTCTCGCTCACTTCTCCGACATCTCCGGGTATTCAAGTTCCTTCTGTCCGGGTGACAAAAACTTCAACGCCGTGCCGGTAGGCGATTACACGTATAATGAAGGGACCGTCAGCACAAAGGAGATCACGTCCTCGAACGGGACCGATAAAATGTTCGAATGCTACGCGCTCCTTCAGAAGGGCGACGTCATTATGCGCCGGACCGAATCCGGCTCCGCCCACGTAAGGATGATACACGATAACCGCGTGTACAGAAGGAACGACGGCACGATCCTGACTAAAAGCTACGTCACGACTCTCGAACAGACCAACCGGTTCGACAAGACCCGTACCGACGGAGTCAACACGACCTGGTACATCGACCACACGTACACGTACGATACGCTGTTTCTGTCATTCTACGTACCCACGACCGTCAAGGAGTATACCGAGGGGGTCAAGACTCCGTTTTACATAGGTCTGACCAAAGAGATCAGACCCGAAGACCTTGCTTCGGGAAAACTGATAGGCTCCGTCGAAACGAACTCCTACCTCCGCAACGCCGTTTACGAGCTGTACCGTCAGGACGGAAGTCTCGCGGCGCGTTTTGTCAAGCACAATACTCTCGACTACGAAACGAAACAGTTCGGGACCTGAAAAAAACAGTTCAACAACGCCGATTACGCCGCCCGTCTCTTCGACGGAGTCGCGCCCGGCAGATACACCTTCGTACTGACGGCGGGCATCCCCGCGGGAGAAGCCGAGCTTGCGAGAGTGGAATTTACCTACGCAAAATAAAAAAAGGTACCGTAAAACGCCGGGTGTCCGAAGGGATACCCGGCGTTCGCCGTCCCGTGATTTGTTTCAGATAACGCGCAGTTCTTCGAGCTTCCGTATCGATCTTTCGAGGTTCACGTAGCGCTCTTCGCTCGTGTACGGATACTCTTTGAGGATGCCGCCGTAGGTCGACAGGACTTCCAGCACCTCTTCGCGGATGTGTTTCTGCGTTCCCTCGCGCCAGTCGTCTCCGTGGACGACGTAAGTCGGTTTCAGTTCTTTCAGCACGTCCGCGTAAGACAGAGTTTTCTGCTCAATGACTTTATGAACTCCCTTGACGTTGCGGAAAAGCTCCATTCTGTCGGAGGCGGGCAGGAGAGGATAGCGTTTGAAGCTCGCCGTCGCATCGTCTGACAGAACTCCGACGATGAGTTTTCCGAGGCGGCGCGCTTTTTTTATTATCGCGATGTGTCCCGCGTGGACGAGGTCGGTCGAAAAGCACATATAGACCGTGCGGTTCTCGATCTCGTGAAGAGCGGCTGAGACGACGGCGAGGTCTTCGGGGGTGTCGATCTCTGTACAGAGCCTTTCTCCGACGTCGAACGCTTTTATGATGCATTCGTCCGTGATCTCGTTGAGAGCGACTTCCGCGTAACATTTGCGCTTATCCGTTTCGCAGAATTCGCATATCCTGTCGAGCCAGAGCCGCCAGTCTTTTTTGTTCAGCTTGTAGAGCGCCTGTGCTTCCGCGGCGGAGTCGAAGAACTCCACTCCGACTTTTTTGACGTACCCGTCTTTGATGACCGCCTTGAAATCCTTTTCGGGAAGAGGGAGAGACCTCGACACCTTCATACAGCTCTCTGGGCAGGCGATAAGGTCTTCGAGAACCGAGTACTCGAATACTATGTCTCCGTGCATCAGTATCACGTCGTCGTCAAGATGGTCGCGGGCGCAGTAAATGGAATAAATATAGTTCGTTTCTTTGTAAAGCGGATTGTTGACAAACGTGAAATGAAGCGGCAATTCGAGCGAGCGGCAGTAGTTGACGAGTACCGCGTCAAAATAGCCGGTAGTCATGACGACTTCCGTGACTCCCGCTTCGCAGAGCAGATTGAGCTGACGCGAAAGAATGGTCTCGTTAGATGAGATCTCGGTCATACATTTCGGATGTTCAGAAGTCAGGACTCCCATCCTGTGCCCGAGACCCGAGTTGAGTATCAACGCTTTCATTGTGTTTGTTTCTCCTTATGGTTTGAACGTATGATCCGTTCTTAAAACCAATTATACATTATTTTCGCGTGAAATACAATAGATTTTTCACTAAAACGGCATGTTTTTGCGTTTTATAATAAGTTTTTTTGCGTTTTCTATGGAAATACGGACTCGGTTGTGTTATTATATATCAGATCGATAAGATCGGGAAAGGAGAGATAGAGATGCTGTTCAAGGAAAGAACTTATTCGTGCCTCGTTGTGTCAAAAAACGACGCGTTCAACAGTGGACTCGTATCCCTTCTTCCCGGAACGGATTTTTATCCCGTCATTTTTTCGGACAGTCTGAAAGCGGCGAAGAGCGAACTGAACGAACGTCACTTCGAGCTTGTCGTCATAAACTCTCCCCTCCCCGACGGCTCGGGAGAAGACCTTGCCGTCGGGACGGTGAACAGCACCGATTCCGTCGTTCTGTTCATCGTGAAGGAGGAGGACGCCGAAAAGGCGTCGGACGTCTTATCTCCATACGGTGTGTTCATCCTGCGGAAACCGACGACGAAAAAGTCGCTCGAACTGTCGGTACGTTATATGTGCGCGGCGTATGAACGTATGGAGACGCTTCGCCGGAAGAACGAATCGGTCACTCAAAAGGTCGAGGAGATCAAAGAGATCAACCGCGCCAAATGGCTTTTGATATACAACCTCAAGATGACCGAACCCGAGGCTCACAGATATATCGAAAAGCAGGCGATGGACCGCTGCGTTTCGCGGTATGAGGTCGCGAAAAGCATCGTCCGAACGTATAAATAATTGCTTTGGAGTGTATTTTTTTCTAAAAGTCTTGACAAAAAGGCGCCTTTGGGATAAAATTATCTAAAGTTTTGAAAGAAAGGCGTACGGATATGGTATTTTCCGCGTTTTATTACTATTATTATTTTACTCCCGCGATGGAATGTACCGTCAGCCTTTCTGCCTGATCCTTCGAGCAAAAAGCAATACGTTCCACCGCTTGATCTGTTTTTGGGCGGTGGGATTTTTTTTGAAGACCAAACGGTCTTATACCGATATTTGAGGATGGATAATATGATCTTACGTACCGAACTCGGCAAAGATTCCTATGACGTCGTTATTTCCCGCGGCGCCCTTGACAAGGCGGGGGAGCTTCTCGACCTTGACAGAAAAACGCTCGTAGTGACCGATTCCGGAGTCCCGCGCGCATATTCCGAAAAGGTGGCGACGGCGGCGAAAGACGCCCATATCGTCACATTTCCGATGGGAGAAAAGAGCAAATCGCTTTCCGTCTGGCAGACGCTTCTTTCGGAAATGCTCGAGCATTCGTTCACACGCCGCGACTGTGTCGTCGCCGTGGGCGGAGGAGTAGTGGGAGACCTTGCGGGATTCGCGGCGGCGTCGTATATGAGGGGAATCGACTTTTACAACGTTCCCACGACCTCGCTTTCACAGGTGGACTCCTCCGTAGGAGGCAAGACCGCGGTCGACTTCTGCGGAGTAAAGAATATAGTCGGAGCGTTCCATCAGCCGAAAAAAGTGCTGATAGACCCGTCTGTCCTGTCCACCCTTGATAAAAGACAGTTCTCGAACGGACTCGCGGAGGCGCTGAAAATGGCGGCGACGTTCGATCGCGATTTCTTCGCTCTGTTCGAGAAAGAGATGACCGATGAAGTCATCGAAGAGATCATCGCCCGCGCGATAAAAGCAAAGAAATACGTCGTCGAACAGGACGAAAAGGAAAAAGGACTCCGCCGCGCGCTCAACTTCGGTCATACCGTGGGACACGGGATCGAAAGCGTGTACGGCGACCGGTTCTTCCACGGCGAATGCGTTTCGCTCGGTATGCTTCCGATGTGTTCCGAAAGGGCTGAAAAACGCATCCGCGCCTCTCTCGAAAAGCTGGGACTTCCGACGAAATTCGAGTACGACATCGACCGCGTTTTCGAGGCGGTCAGCCACGACAAAAAGGGCGAAGGCGACTCCGTGAACGCCGTTTTCGTAGACGAGATAGGGAGTCACAGGATAGAGAAGATCACCTACGGCGCGCTGAAAAAGCGTGTTGAAAACTACCTTGAAAGGGGAGTCTGAAAGTGAAAAACACGTTTGGAAACAACGTTGCGTTCACTCTGTTCGGCGAAAGCCACGGAGAGGGGATAGGCGGAGTCCTCGACGGCCTCGGAGCGGGAGTGAAGATAGACGAGAGCTATATCGAAAAAAGACTGACTCTCCGCCGTCCTTCGGGCAGGATCTCGACTTCGCGCGCGGAAAAGGACGAGTATTCCTTTATTTCCGGAGTTTTCGAGGGATATACCACGGGTACTCCGATAGCGGCGGTGATAAAAAATTCAAACGTACATTCGTCGGATTATTCCGAAATGAAGTCGACGGCGCGTCCGGGACACGCGGATTTCACCGGATACGCAAAATATAACGGGTACAACGATTACAGAGGCGGAGGCCATTTTTCGGGCAGACTCACCGCGGCGCTCGTGCTTTTCGGCGCGATAGCGCAAAAGGCGCTCGAAGACAAAGGAATTATCCTCGGCACGCACGTATCACGGTGCGCGGGGATATCCGACGCTCCGTTCACCGACTACGGAAAAGAAATACCGATCCTCAACGACCGCGTGTTCGCCGTCCTCGACCCGGAGGCGGGCAAGAAAATGACAGATGAGATCCAAAAAGCGGCTGACGACGGGGATTCGGTCGGAGGGATACTCGAGACCGCGGTGACGGGACTTCCCGCGGGACTCGGAGAGCCGTTCTTCGACACGGTCGAGGGGATGCTCTCGCACGCGCTGTTCGCGATCCCCGGAGTCAAGGGAGTCGAGTTCGGCGACGGCTTTGCGCTCTGCGATATGAAAGGCTCTGAGTCCAACGATCCGTTCTGCGTCAAGGACGGTGAGATAAAAACGAAGACCAACCGTATGGGAGGCATCAACGGCGGGATAACGAACGGGATGCCGGTGGTCTTCCGTACCGCGATAAAACCGACCCCGTCGATATTCAAGGAACAGGATACCGTTGATTTCCGTACCGGGGAAGAAATAAAACTCAGTCTCAAGGGCAGACACGACCCCGCGATCGTACACCGCGCCCGCGCCGTACAGGACGCCGTAGCGTCGCTCGTGCTCGCCGATATGCTCGTCGGGCGTTACGGGAGCGACTTCTTCGGAGGGGACGGCAAATGACGTTCTACTGTATCGGAGAAAAACTGTCGCACAGCTTTTCAAAGGAAATACACGATAAAATAGGCGGCTATTCATATTACATAAAAGAGATCGCGCCGGAAAAACTCGATTCGTTTATGGAGAGCAAGGAGTTCGACGGACTCAACGTGACCATTCCTTATAAGGAAAGGGTCATACCTCACATGTTCTTCACAGAGGAGAACGCGAAGAGGGTGGGAGCCGTCAACACCGTCGTACGGCGTGACGGCAGACTGTACGGGTACAATACCGACGTGTACGGTATGACGTCGCTGATCTCCCGCGCGGGGATAGAGGTCAAAGACAGAAAGGTGCTTATCCTCGGCACGGGCGGCACATCCAAGACCGCGCGCGAGGTTTGCAGGCTCCTCGGAGCGAAAGAGGTATTCACCGTTTCGCGGGAGCCGAAAGGCGAATATATATCCTATTCGGAAGCCGCCGGAATTCATTCCGACGCCCATATCATCATAAATACCACTCCGTGCGGAATGTACCCGAAAACGGGGGCGGTCCCGATAGACACAGACGGTTTTGCAAAGCTCGAGGGAGTCGTCGACGCGGTGTATAACCCGCTTCGCACCGAGCTTGTGATGAACGCGCTCCTTCGCGGGATAAAAGCGACGGGCGGACTGTATATGCTCGTTTCGCAGGCGGTGCGCGCGTCGGAGTATTTTACGGGGAAGACCTACGGACCGGAGCTTGAAAACGAACTGTACAACGAAGTCGTGTTCGAGAAACGGAACATAGTCCTGACCGGGATGCCGTCGTCGGGCAAAACGACCCTCGGAAAGAAGGTCGCCTCTCTTCTCGGGCGTGAGTTCGTCGATACCGACGACGAGATCGTCCGCAGGACGGGACGCGACATCCCGTCGATCTTCCGCGAGGACGGAGAAAAGGCGTTCCGTGACCTCGAAGAAGAGGTGATACGCGACGTCTCGCGCGAGTCGGGGAGGATAATCTCGACCGGAGGCGGCGCGATACTGCGGGAAAACAACGTTTACAGACTCAAACAGAACGGACGTATCGTTTTTATCGACCGTCCGGTGGAAAAACTCATTCCCACGTCCGACCGTCCGCTCGCGGGAAGCGCCGAAGCGGTCAGAAAACGCTACGGAGAGCGTATAGAAATCTACCGTTCGACGTGCGATAAATCGTTCGTACCGGTCGATTCGATAGAAGAAAACGCGCAGACGATAATACGAAAGGCGAAAGAACAATGAAACTGCTGATAATCAACGGACCGAACCTCAATATGCTCGGAGTCCGGGAACCGGACGTCTACGGACGCGAGACCTACGCGGATCTCGTCGCCAAGATAAATTCCCACGCGGAAAAGATCGGGGTCAGGGCGGTCATAACTCAATCGAACCACGAGGGAGAGATCGTCGACACGATCCAGCGCGCGTACGGTCTGTATGACGGCATCGTCATCAATCCCGCCGCTTACACTCATACCTCGGTCGCCATCCTCGACGCGCTCAAAGCGGTGAACATCCCCGCGTGCGAGGTGCATATCTCCGACGTTTCGAAGCGCGAGGCGTTCCGTCAGATCAGCTACGTTTCATATTATTGCGAAAAATCGTTCATCGGTCTCGGCACCGACGGGTACCTCCGGGCGATGGACTATCTCGCCGAAAAATACGGAGGCGAAACGAAATTATGATCGCGCGTTTCGCTCCTTCTTCGGAGGGGATGGAGGGAAAGGTCAAGGCTCCGCCTTCAAAGAGCGCGAGCCACCGGCTGCTCATCGCGTCCGCTCTGACCGGAGAAAAGACCGCCGTATCCAACGTCGCTTTTTCGGAAGACGTCAAGGCTACGCTGGACTGCCTGCGCGCCCTCGGGTGCGGCGTTGAGGTAAACGGAGACGAAGTAAGGCTCGACCCGACGGGATTTCTTGAAGAAAAAGACGTAGTACTCGACTGCCGCGAGAGCGGAAGCACCTTGCGTTTCTTCATACCGCTGTGTCTTTTGACCGGCGGAAGATATATTCTCCGCGGCTCAGAAAGACTTCTTTCCCGTCCGCTCGGAGTCTACGTCTCGCTCTGCGAAGAAAACGGTTTTACTTTTGAAAACGACGGTAAACAGCTCGAGGTCTCGGGCAGGCTGAAACGCGGAACTTATACGATCGACGGCTCGGTCAGCAGTCAGTTCGCGACGGGTATGCTTTTCGCGCTCTCGCGGCTCGGAAGCAGCCGTCTCGACCTCATTCCTCCGGTCGAAAGCCGGCCGTATATAGACATGACTCTGTCGTCGCTCCGCGTTTTCGGCTTCGGCGCTGAGTATGAAAACGAAAATTCCATACGCGTCGACGGAAAAACGGGGAAGTCCCCGGAAAAACTCGAAGTCGAGGGAGACTGGTCGAACGCGGCGTTCCTCGACGCATTGAAATTCGTCGGAGCGAACGTGGAAGTGACGGGACTCGACGAGTCCTCTCTCCAAGGAGACAAGATATACAAAACTCACTTTGAGACTCTCGCGCGCTCTTTTTGCGAGATAGACCTCGCGGACACTCCCGACCTCGCGCCGGTACTGATGGCGGCGGCGGCGCTGTGCCGCGGCGCGCGCTTCACCTCGACAAAAAGGCTGAAGATCAAGGAGAGCGACAGGGGCGAAGCGATGAAGACCGAGCTTGCGAAATTCGGGGTCAGAGCCGACGTTCGCGAAGACGAGATAACGGTATATCCGTCAATGATACACAGACCGTCCGCTCCGCTCGACGGACACAACGACCACAGGATCGTTATGGCTCTCTCGACCCTCCTGCTCAAAACAGGCGGGGATATACGCGGGTGCGAGGCGGTAAACAAAAGCTATCCGGATTATTTTGAAACCTTACGGAAACTGAAAGGCAAGGTCGGTATATATGATAGTTGACGTAAAAAGAAACATACTCATAGTCGGTCTCGGACTCCTCGGAGGCTCGTACGCCGAGGCGCTGAAACGCTACGGCTTCCGCGTGACGGCGATAACGCGCCGTCAGTCGTCGATAGACTACGCTCTCGAAAAAGGAATTATCGACGAGGGAAGCACGGAGGTCGATCCGCGGCTCGTCGGAGAGGCGGATATAGTGGTCTTCGGACTCTATCCGCACATTTTCACGGAATGGATCGAAAAAAATCAGCGCTTGTTCAAGAGCGGAGCGCTCCTGACAGACGTTACGGGCGTCAAGCGCTCGGTCGTGTACAAAGTGCAGGATATGCTCCGTCCCGACGTTGAATTCATCCCCGCGCACCCGATGGCGGGACGCGAGGTCTACGGAGTAGAGAACAGCACCTCGAAAATGTTCGTCGGCGCGAACTACATCGTCACTCCGACCGAAAAGAACACCAAAGAGGCGATAGAGGTCTGCCGCGAGCTCGGACTTTTGCTCGGCTTTTCCCGCGTGTCGGTGCTGACTCCCGAGGAACACGACGAAATGATCGGCTTCGTTTCTCAGCTGACCCACGTCATAGCGGTCGTTCTTATGACCTGCAACGAGTCGGAGCATATAGAAAAATACACCGGAGACTCGTTCCGCGACCTTACGAGGATAGCGAACATCAACGACCTGCTCTGGTCGGAGCTGTTCTTCTCCAACAAGGACGCGCTTCTCCGCCAGATGGAAGCGTTTGAAAAGCAGTTCGACAAGATGAAAAAATGTCTCTGCGAAAACGACGTCGAGGGTATGCGCGAGATGATGCGGCACTCTTCCGAGCGCAGGGCGAAGTTCGATAAAAAATAAGGATGGAACGTATGACCGACAAAGAAAACAAAAACGCGCTCGACGAGGCGCGGACGATAATAAACTCCTGCGACAAGGAGATGGCGGCGCTCTTCGAGAAGCGGATGAAGGCCGCAGTGATGGTCGCGAACTACAAAAAAGCGCACGGGCTCCCCGTCTACGACGCGAAACGCGAGGCGGAGGTCATCTCCCGCAACTCTCTTCGCATCGAAGACCCCGGAGTAAGGTCGTATTACGTCAAGTTCCTTCAGGAGACGATGGATCTGTCCAAGTCGTATCAACACCGTATCTTAGAGGGTATGAGAGTCGCTTATAGCGGAGTGGAGGGCGCTTTTGCCAACATCATAGCGCGAAAGATCTTCCCGGAGACCGTACTCGTTTCGTGTCCCGATTTCGCGTCGGCATATAAGTCCGTGGAAAACGGAGACTGCGACGCGGCGGTGCTTCCCGTCGAAAACAGCTTTGCGGGAGAGGTCGGACAGGTCAGCGACCTGATGTTCAAGGGGAGCCTGTTCGTCAACGGAATGTACGAGCTTCGGGTCACTCAGAACCTGCTCGGAGTCGGCGGTGCTTCTCTTGAAAGCGTCAAAACGGTCGTTTCCCATCCGCAGGCGCTGATGCAGTGCGCTTCTTACATAAAGGAACACGGCTTTGCTCCCGAGGAGGCGCAGAATACCGCGCTTGCCGCGAAATACGTAGCGGAAAAGAACGACCCTTCGGTCGCCGCGATAGCGTCGAAGGAGACCGCCGAACTTTACGGACTCAAGCTCCTCGACCACGACATCAACGAGAACGCGACTAACACCACGCGGTTCGCGGTGCTGTCAAGAGTTCAGAACTCCGACCGCGCGGAGAACAACGTCTTTCTGCTGTTCTTCACGGTAAACCACACCGCCGGCGCTCTGGCGGAGGCTATCGGGGTCATAGGAAAGTACGGCTTCAATATGAAAGTTTTGCGTTCGCGCCCGATGCGCGAGCTTGCGTGGCAGTATTATTTCTACGTCGAGGCGGAGGGAGACAAGGACTCCGACAAGGCGAAAGAAATGCTCGAAGAGCTCGGACGCCACTGCGATATGCTCAAAATACTCGGACAGTATTCGGCTAAATGAAAGGTTGATCGCTTATGAACATGGTATTTGAAAGAAAGCTCCCGATACCTATGGAGGTCAAGGAGCAGTTCCCGCTTTCGGCGAAGCTCGAGTCGCTGATCTACAAGCGCGACGCGGAGCTGAAGGCGATATTCCGCGGAGAGGACGACAGGCTCATACTCAATATCGGTCCCTGCTCGGCGGACAACGAGGACAGCGTCATAGACTACATCTCGCGCCTGCGCCGCGTACAGGACGAGGTGAAGGACAAGATATTCATTATGCCGAGGATATACACCAACAAGCCCCGCACCACCGGAGACGGCTACAAAGGGATGCTCCATCAGCCGGACCCGAACGAAAAACCCGATATGTACAAGGGCATCGTCGCGATAAGGAAACTCCATCTCCGCGCGCTTTCGGAGACCGGCTTCTCCTGTTCGGACGAGATGCTTTACCCGGAAAACCACCGTTATCTCAACGACCTGCTCGCCTACGTCGCGATAGGCGCGCGCTCGGTCGAGAACCAGCAGCACCGCCTGACGGCGTCTGGACTCGATATTCCCGTCGGAATGAAAAATCCCACCGCGGGAGACATCTCCGTTATGATGAACTCCATCACCGCCGCTCAGCACAAGCATACTTTCCTGTACAGAGGGTGGGAGGTACACAGCCAGGGCAACCCCTACGCTCACGCGATACTGCGCGGATATATGAACAAGCACGGTCAGTCGATGCCGAACTATCACTACGAAGATCTGGCAAATCTTTGCGAGATCTATTATGCGTCGGGACTCTCCAATCCCGCCGTCATCATCGACACGAACCACGCGAACTCCGGCAAGAAGTACGGGGAACAGCCGCGTATCGTGATGGAGGTCCTCAACAGCTGCCGGCTCAATCCCGATATAAAACGGCTCGTCAAAGGCTTTATGATCGAGAGCTACATCGAGGACGGCGCGCAGAAGATAGGCGAGTGCGTCTACGGCAAGTCGATCACAGATCCCTGCCTCGGCTGGGAAAAGACCGAAAAACTCATTTACGAAATAGCCGACAGGATATAAAACCGCGGAGACGACTTTTCGCAGGAAAAGACGTCTCCGCTTCTTTTTTTATTTTTTGTTTCTCGCGTACTCACCGGGAGAAATACCGTTCTCCTTGCGGAAAACGCGGCAAAAGTAGTTGGTATCGCGGTAGCCGACGCTTTCGGCGCACTCGCGAACGGTCATACCGAGGTCGCGCAGGAGTATCGCGGCGCGTTCCATCCTGATCTTGGTGATATACGATACGGGAGACGTTCCCGTGACCTCGCGGAACACGTGATTGAAGCGGTCCCGGCTGAGGTAGCACATCGCGGCGCAGCGGTCGAGGTCGACTCCCGAAAACGCGTTGATATGGATATAGTTGAGAACGTCGGTCATACGGTGCGAAAAGCGCGGAAGGTCGCCCGGTTTGCCGCTTTCGCTCTCGGTCAGCATCCCGATAAGTACGGAGAGATGCCCTTTGATATACATTTCTCTCGCGGGGCTGAGTCCGTTATACGCTTTGATGAGGTCGTCGAGCGTCCGCTCGAACGCCGTTCTGTCCGACGGAGTCACGACGCGCGCTTCCGTCCCGAGAGAGGCGGCGAGCCTGCCCCCGAAGTGCGCCCATTTGTTTATGCTGTTGTCGTCTCCGAAAAAGGCGTAGTCCTGCTCCGTGTACGGAGGGTAAAGCATGGCCTGCCCCTCCCGCAAAGTCACCCTTTTTTTGCCGAAGACCGCCTCCGCTTTTCCTTTGCTGACGTACATCAGCGAGTAGTCGACCCTCTTTCGCACGGTGTGAAAGTTGCGCCCCGAAAGAGTCTGCGTGCCGCAGCTGTTGAGACCAAGCTCGCCTTTTACCTGTTTTTCCGAGGAATAATTCTTTTCCGTCATATCCGTCATACCGGCTCCCGTCGTTTTTTCTTCTTTCACATTATAGCACGTATTTGACAGAATAGCAATATCATGCTATAAAACAGCAGTGTTTTTTCTTTACTTCGTCTTGATTTTGCTATATCATAGACTTGAAGATAAAATAGTTCTCACAAAGGAGAAAACAATATGGATATTATGAGACTGTCACCGGAAGACCTCGGAAAAGGCTCTTCGATCAAGCTCGAACGCTGCGGCAGCGAGCATGACATCTATTGGAAGATGGCGCTCGAAATGCTCGACGTCATCAAAGAAAACAACGCGCAGGGCAAGACCACGTTCATGATCGTGCCTTACGGACCGCTCGGCGGTTACAGCGTACTCGTTTACCTCATCAACAAGTACCGCATAAGCCTCAAAAACTGCGTCTTTATGAATATGGACGAGTACATCGGACCGGACGGCGAATACATCCCGACCGACGATCCGCTTTCGTTCCGCGGCGGTATGGAGCGTATCTTCTACTCGCTCATCGACGACGAGCTGAACGTGCTTCCCGAGAACAGATATTTCCCCGATCCTCACGATCCCGGAATGACTATGCGCCTCATCGAGAAATACGGTGTGCCGGAAATGACCTGGGGAGGCATCGGCATCAACGGACACTTTGCGTTCAACGAGCCGCCGGAGCCGGATGAAGAATGTACTAACGAGGAGTTCCTCGCCCGTCCGACGAGAGTCCTCAACATCACCCGCGAGACCCGCACGATCAACGCGTATATGAACTGCGGAGCTAACCTCGAAGCGATCCCGAAGCAGTGCATCACCGTCGGTATGAAAGAGATCTATATGTCAAAGCGCATCCGTATACTGATGCCGCGCGACTGGCTCGCGGCGATGCTCCGCCGCGTGCTTCACGGCGATATTACCTGCCGCGTACCCTGCTCGCTGTTCCGCAACCATCCCGACTGCACGGTCCTCGCCTGCAACGACGCCATCTACGGCGACGTCATCCCGAAGATCCGTATATACAACAAAAAATGAAGACCGCGATAAAGGGCGGACGCATCGTCCTGCCGGACCGTTTCGTTGACGGCGCGGCGCTCCTGTTCGACGAAAAGATAACGGACGTGATCTCAGATGACGAGATCACGTCCGACACCCGGGTCATCGACGCCGAGAACGGCGTCGTAGTCCCGGGATTTGTCGATATCCACGTCCACGGTGGCGGCGGATACGATTTTCTCGACGAGGCTCCGGAGGCTACTCCGTCGATACTTAAAACACACCTTTCGCACGGTACGACGTCTCTCCTCGCGACGACGCTGACCTGCCCCGACGAAATACTGTACAGGGGAGTCGGCAAGCTCGGTCGTGAGATCGAACGCGGCTTTGCGCCGGGCGAATGTGAAATTCTCGGACTTCACCTCGAAGGACCGTATTTTTCGTCCGCGGCAAAGGGCGCTCAGGCGATAAGGAAACAGAAGATCCCGACGCTTGATGAACTCGAAAAGCTCTACACGCTCGCCAAAGGACACATAGTCCGCTTCGACGGCGCTCCCGAACTGCCGGAAATGGACCTTTTCGCGCGGTGGACAAAGGAAAAGGGAATACTCGCGTCGATAGGTCACAGCGGAGCGAACGCGGAGACCGCGCTCGAGTATTACAAAAAGGGTTTTTCCCACATAACGCACATGTACTGCAGTACGACGACCGAACACAAAGAGGGGCAGGTCGTACACGGAGGCATCATCGAGGCGGCGTACCTCGAGGACGGGTTCCGGGTCGAGCTTATAGGCGACGGCAAGCACATCCCGCGCGAGACGATGCTGCTCGTGTTCAAGATAAAGGGCGTTGATTCGACCATGCTCGTCACAGACGCGATGCGCGCCGCGGGAACGGATGTCACCGAGTCGATCCTCGGCGAAAAGGAGACCGGAACGCGCGTCATCGTGGAGGACGGAGTCGCCAAGCTCCCCGACAGGAGCAGTTTCGCGGGGTCTGTCGCCACGATGGACGTCTGTCTGCGTACCGCCGTCCGGTATGGGATCCCTCTCGTCGATGCGGTAAAGAGCTGTACTCTCACCCCCGCGCGCACCGTCGGCTTCGGCGGACGCAAGGGAAGCCTTGAAAAAGGCAAGGACGCGGATATAGTCATCCTCGACCGCGAGCTGAACGTCAGACGCGTTTTTGCCCGCGGAAAAGAAGCAAACTGAAGGAAAAAGATATGAAAGATCAATTTACTCTCCGGCTCTGCCGGTCGGTCTCGGACGTCGGTCCGTATTCCATGCCCGAAAACAGTATGACCGGAGCGTCGGCGCTTTCGGGCGATCCTTTGTCTTTCAAAGCGGTCTACCGCTTTTCGGGCGACGGGAAACAGACCGTTCTTCCGGTCGCTTTGAAAATAGAAGGGGATATTTCCCCGGACGCGTTCAAGGTCTACAAGGTCGGGAACGTTCCGGTGATAAACCCGGTCGCGAACAATACCGATCCCTCGCTTTATACGGCGACGTCCCCGTCGCTCTGTCCCGATCCTCTGTATCTCAGGACTCCGGGAACGGAGATCGAATTCGATACGTACCGCAACCGTTATTACGAGGAGGGGCAGAGAGTCACCCTCAACGCGACGCAGGCTCCTCAAACGCTCTGGATCGAACTCGATACCGCGGGAACAGGCGCGGGAGAATACCGCGCGGACGTCGTTTTCGTCGACCTGACGGACGGGAGCGAGGCGGCGCGCGAAAGCATCACGCTTAAAGTCGTATCTCCCGTATGCGACGCCGGGATACCCACCTGCACGAACTGGTTCTACTGCGACACCATAGCCGATCTGTACGGAGTGGAGACGTTTTCTCCGCGCCATTTTGAAATAATCGAAAATTACGTTAAAGTCGCCGCCGAACACGGGATGGATATGATACTCGTTCCCGCGTTCACGCCTCCGCTCGATACGCGTATCGGTAAGGAGCGGCGGACCGTCCAGCTCGTCAGGGTCAGGGTGAAAGACGGAAAATACTCGTTCGACTTTTCCGATTTTGAAAAATTCGTCCGCATCTGTCAGAAATGCGGGATAGAGTATTTTGAACACTCGCATTTGTTCACGCAATGGGGTGCGGAGCACGCGCCCAAGATCGTCGCCGAGGTCGACGGAGAGGAAAAGCGCATATTCGGCTGGGAAACGGACGCGGGAAGCGACGAATACGCCTTCTTTCTGACTCAGTACCTGACCGCCCTGCGCGCCGAGCTTGAAAAACTCGGGATAAGCGACAAGATATTTTTCCACGTTTCCGACGAGCCGAAGGAAGAACACCTCGACGCATACCGCCGCGGACGCGACCTTATAAAGAGCGTTCTGCCCGAGGCGCGGACTTTCGACGCCATGAGCAGTTACGACTACTATGAATCCGGTTCGGTCGATATACCCGTGGTACGCGAGATCTCGCCCGATATCGACCGCTTTGCCGCTTCCTGTCCCGAATTCTGGCTGTACTATACGGGAGGCAAGATCTACGAGGGCAACTCGAACAGACTCATAACGCTCCCGACCTCGCGCAACCGTCAACTCGGACTGCATATGTATCTCTGCGGCGCGACGGGATTTCTGCACTGGGGATATAACTATTACTACGACGTACTGTCGCACGGAGTGTGCGATCCGCTCTCCGATCCGTGCTTCTATCTCGGCTCGCCCGGCTCGCCGTACCTCGTTTATCCGTCTCCGGACGGAAAGGCGATCCCGTCTCTGCGCCTCAAAGTGATGCGCGAGGCGTTCTCGGACTACCGCGCGCTCCGCGCCCTCGAAAAGAAGATCGGGCGCGAAAACGTGATGAAACTCGTTGAGACCGAACTCGGACAGGTCGGCGTCCGTACCGCAGTCGAAGGAGACGCGCTCGTTGATTTTACGGAAAAGATAATAGATATGCTCGCGTAAGCGAAAAAACAGAGCTGTTTATCCGACAGCTCTGTTTTCGTTATGTTTTTTGCCCGCTTTTATATCAGCGGTATGACGTCTTTGCACAGCTTTTCGTATTTTTTGAGTATTATCACTCTTAACGGCTCGAGAACGATGAGGTCGAAGAGCAGGGCGGCAAGCTCGACGCGCAGGAACACGCAGGCGAGCAGGACGAGCGTACGCAGGTTGAAGGTCATCAGGTTCGTCGTCATGACGAGCCGCCGGCTACCCGCGTAGAACGCGTCGGTCAGTCTGTCGTTCTTGCCCTCCGTTTCAATGAGATCGAGCATTTTCTGCGCGTTGGGAGCGCGTCTTTCCTGCGCGCCGGTGTATAAGCAATAGGCGAACAGAGCGAATCTTTCAAAGCTGAAAGGCTTTGCGGCGAGATGTTCTTTTTTGAGGTCCTTCGCGCGTGAAAGCTCGTTTCCGTGCGAGTTGTCGATCATAAACATATGAAGGTTCTTGTAGTAATCGGGAAGCTGACACTGGAGCGCGTAGAGCGCGAACGCGAGGACTCCGAGCGCGATAATGACGACGTGCCACGCAAGGGCGCTGTCGAACATCGGTCTGTTCCAAAGCCTTACCACGCAGGCGGCGAATAGGGTAGCGTAGACCGATCCGTCGCTGAGTCCGTCGAGCCATCTTCCCATACGGCTGTAATGCTTCGTCAGCCGCGCCACCTGACCGTCGCACGCGTCGAATACCGCCGAAAGGAACACGAGGAGGGCGCCGAGAACGTTCAGCCATACGCCGTTCATCATAAGCAGTATGCCTCCCGCGACTCCGGACAGCATTGAAAAGACCGTCACGACGTTCGGGATTATGTGCAGAAAAATAAACAGTTTTGTGAAAACTATCGCGACGTAGTCGACGACGTAGGTATCGAACGGATCGTTTATATTCTCGCATTTCCGCGCCGAAAGGACCGCCTCTCTCGCGGAGAGCTTCTTGTCTGAGTCTTGCATTGGTCGATCCTCCCCGAAAAATGATAGTTTATTTTATCATACTATCCGGAAAAAAACAATAGAGGACGGGTAAAAAATCACCTTGACAAGAATTCTTCCTCGGTGTTATACTTTTTTCAGAATAAACAGGGAGGGAAAACGATATGTCTAATATTGAAAACGATATCGGGAAGATCGACCGCAATTTTGAGATCAAAGAAAAGCTCGGACTTGACGACGTTGCGTTTTACGACGTCACGAAGGAGCCTTTCACGCTCTACGGGCTGTATCTCGACGAGGGACTGCCGTTCCGCCGTATGCCGAAGGAAGTCGGAGACGCCGTCAGCAAGGGCGTCGCGTCGCTGAACTTCAACACCGCGGGAGGGAGGGTGCGTTTCCGCACAAATTCGCCGTATATCGCGATCTCGGTGAAAATGCCGTCGATACGCCTCATGTCGCACATGCCGCTATCGGGAAGCGCGGGCTTCGATCTTTACGAGGTTCATTCCTCTCATTACTATTACGTAAAGACCTTTATCCCGCCGAGGGACGCGACGACGGGGTACGAATCCGTCCTTTACACGAAAAACGGCGGAAAAATGACCGAATACGAGATCAATTTTCCGCTCTACAACCGGGTGGATTCGCTTGAAGTCGGGATCAAAGAGGGCGCTTCTCTCGAAAAATGCGTCGGGTACGGACGTAAAGGACGTATCCTCTATTACGGCGCGTCGATAACCCAGGGCGGATGCGCTTCCAAACCGAGCAACAGCTACGAAGGGATGATCTCGCACAAGCTCGATATAGACCACATCAACCTCGGATTTTCGGGCAACTGCAAGGGCGAACCCGTGATGGCGGAATATCTCGCTACGGTCCCGTCCGACGTATTCGTACTTGACTACGACGGCAACGCCAAGGACGCCGCGCACCTGCGCAATACTCACCTCAACGTCTACCGCAAGTACCGCGAGGCGTTTCCCGATACGCCCATCGTCATCGTGTCGCTCGTCCGCACGACCGTCGATACGGTCGACCTTATCAAGCGCAGACAGATAATACTCGACACCTACTACTACGCGATCGACCACGGCGACCGCAAGGTATCGTTCGTCGACGGCTGCGCGATGTTCAGCGACTGGGACGCCGGCATCCATACCGTCGACGGAACGCATCCCAACGACGCGGGCTTCGTCCGTATGGCGGAGGCGATAGGGATCGAGGTCCAGCGCGCCCTCGACGGATATTTCCCGTTCAAATAAGAACGCGCGGAGCGATCGTTGCGACCGCAAAAACATATATATTATTCCCTTTGCAAGTTTTTTGAAAGGGGCGCGGGGAGGACTTTTTTCAAAAAAGTCCTCCCCGCATCAATATCAGCGCTGTTTTCCGCTTTATTCTTCTCTGTTTCTCGACTTATATTTCGTAGGACTCATCCCGTATGTTTTTGAAAAAATACGGGTGAAGCCGAACTGGTCGCCGTAGCCGACCATCGCCGCGGTCTCAGAGACCGAATACCCCGCGTCGAGGATCTCGCGCGCCTTGCCGAGCCTTGTGTTTATTATATATTGCTGGACCGAAACGCCTTTTTTCTGTCGGAAAAGCCTTGTCAGATACTGTCTGTTTATCGACAGGCTTTCCGCGATGTCGCTGACGGAGAGCTTTGACGCGTAGTTATCGTCTATATACGCGCACGCTCTCGCGACGTAATTCTTTTCGCTTTTTTTGATCAGCGAGATCCTTTTCAGCGTATATGCGACTTCAAATATCTTTGAGATCGCCGCTTCCTCGGGCAGCGACGTCCGTGTCAGCAGTTCCCAGAGCGCGTGGAAGGTGTCCGCTCCGTAACGCGTTTCTTCCGGATACGCCCTCAACAGCTCCGCGTGAGAACAGCGGAACGACAGACGGAATATCACGGCGGTCTTTTCCGTAGTGAGCGAGAACTGGAGCCCGTCGTCTCGCCCCTCGAACGCGAGCATTCCAGGGACGGCTGCGATTTTTCTTCCGCCGCGCACTATGTCGCATTCTCCCTCGTAAACGAAATATAAAGCGCACGAGTCCGTCTTGGCAAATCTGTATATTTCCGCGTCCTTGAGCGTCACGCGTTCAAGAGAGACCGGACGCACGTCACCGTACGCTTTTTCGGCAAATACGTATCTGTCTGTTTTCGGCATTTTTATCCCTCTGTTCTTTAACTTTGAATACATTCTACCATAAAACGGTGACGTTTTGCAATATTTACTCGCCGAAATTACGCGTAAAATATCAATTCTCTGTATGTTTATGATGGTGACCATGCGTATTGTGTATGCAAATTCGTCATATTTGATATTATACCGCTTGTATCACGGGGAGTTTGTTGTTAAAAATTTCGGTAATATGACATAAAATCATAAAAAAGTCACATTATACAATGCCGTTTTTATAAATAATTTGATATAATGTAATTCCGGATTTGGAAAACGGTTTCATTATCCGATCACACAAAAAACTCAATATACAAGGAGAACAAAATGAAAAACTTTGCAAAACTCATGCTCGCGGCGCTCTGCGTCATACTGATCGCGTCGGCGCTGTCCGCGGTTTCTTCCGCGGAAGAACTCGAGCTCACACCGGGCAGCGACCTCGCAATATTCATAGCTGACGGCGGCACCGGCACCGGCTACACGGCTGATTCGCCTCTTGCTCCCAACGAGAATCCCGAGGGCTATGATCCTACCGCGAACGCTCCTAAAAATCACC
The DNA here is from genome assembly GCA_902785485.1 of uncultured Ruminococcus sp. GTDB lineage: Bacteria > Bacillota > Clostridia > Oscillospirales > CAG-272 > RUG13077. Next base: position 32,294 of record CACZZA010000006.1, read on the forward strand.
TCAAGACCGCTTTCTATCAGGGCATCGATATGCTCAAGGAAGCGGGCGGCGGTACCCTCGTCATCTGCGGTCCCGTGTACTTCGGAGCGGATCAGTCCTACGGTACCGGTACCTCTCAGAGAGACGTTCTTACTCCCTGGTTCTCGAGCAAGACCATCAAGATCACTTCCGTTTATAACGGCGTGGATTACAGAGAGACCAACGGCGCCAAGATCACCATCGAGGCTCCTGCGCAGCTTTCCATCCAGGGAAAATCCATTTGGGAGAACGTCACGATAGAGACCGCTTCCGCGGACCGCTCGATCAGCTTCAACAACTTTGAGACCGTTATCGGAGAGGGAGTCGTATGCGTACCTGCGGACGACGCCTTCGAAGGTGTCGCTCAGCAGTATATAAGCCTTGCGGCAGGCAAGAGGTATTCCAAGACCGAGCCGACCGAAGACGTACCGAACCCATCCACTCACCTCGTCGTCAAATCCGGCACCTACAACAAGATCTGCGGCTCCAACTGGGGCGCGGGTTCCTCTGAGATCACCGGAGTCACCACCAACCTGACCATCGAAGGCGAAACCACCGTTCTCGGACAGCTGACCGGTACTGCCGGAAGCTCCAACCCGTTCGGCGGCAACGTCAACATCACTATCAACGGCGGTACGTTTGAATGTGACATCGACGGCGGCGGCACGACCGCGTTCACCAACGACGACGCGAAGGTCGTGATCACTGTCAACGGCGGTAACTTTGAAAACGTATGGTCCATCAACGAAATGTCGATGAACTATAAGGGCAGTCCCGCGGCGTACTCCCTGCTTGACGTTTCCGGTTATCAGGGTGACGAAGCCAACCTCGCCGCCATCAATATAGCCAAGAGCGAATTCACCGAGGTCAAATGGCCCGAAGGCTTTGATCCCGAAGCTGCCGCTCCCGCTACCGAACCGGCTACCGAGCCCGCTACAGACGCTCCCGAAGAAACTGCTTCTCCCGAGACCGACGGATCCGATAAAGCTGAAGATACCAAAGCTTCCGAGACCGACGCTCCCGTTGTCGTAGACAACAAAGACGAGAGCGGCTCCAACATCGGACTTATCATCGGCATCATCGCAGGCGTCGTAGTCATTGCCGGCGTTGTCGCAGGCGTTATCATCGCCAAAAAGAAAAAAAGCGCCGAGACCAAATAACCCGTATCAAATACGCAAAACAGGCTGAAGAATGAATTCTTCGGCCTGTTTTCAGGTTATCGAAAAAATGTTGCGAAAAATGTGGTTTTGTCCATAAAAAAATTTTTTCATCTATTGCGTTTTTGGTCAATATGAAGTATAATAAGAACATACATGCGATCGAGGTTGTGCGTAATGCGCGACTGACACGTCTTTTCGGGCGTATCGGCTTGATTTTTGCCCGGAAAACAAAAAACACACCACACAAGGAGAAAGAAAATGAAACAATTTGCTAAAGCGCTCTTGGTATCTCTTGTGATAACGCTTCTCGCGGCAGTATTCGCAGTCGCGGCCTCCGCGGCGTTCCCGACTCTCAAGCCGGGCAGCGACACCGTTATCTTTATCGCTGACGGAGCTACCGGAAACGGCAATTCCGCCGACTCTCCGCTCGAACCCGACGATAACCCCGAGGGTTACGATCCCACCGCGGAATATCCGAAAAACCATCTCAGATCCTCTTTCTATCAGGCTATCGATATCCTGAACGAAGCGGGCGGCGGCACGCTCGTCATCTGCGGTCCCGTCAGACTCGGCTTCGACCAGTCCTGGGGCAACGGCTCTTCGATGAAGGACGTTATGACGGTCGTTTTCGGCACCAAGACGATCAAGATCACTTCCAAGTACGACGGAGTTGACTACAGAGAAACAAAGGACGCCAAACTTATCCTCGAGTCTCCCGCGATGCTCAACATCAAGGGTCAGACCATCTGGGAGAACATCGACATCGTTTCGGCTTCCGCGGACCGCTGCATCAGCTTCAACGGTTACTACACCATTATGGGCGAAGGCATCAACTGCTATCCCGAGGACGACGGTTTTGAAGGCGTAGCCAATAACTACGTCAGCCTTACCGCGGCGGGAAGATACGAAAAGATGGTCTCTCCCGAAGGAGAACCCAACCTCACCACAAATCTGCTCGTCCAGTCCGGTACCTACAACAAGATCTGCGGCGGCAACTGGGGCGTCACCGATAAGGCTCCCGTAGAGAGAGTCGACACCAACATCATCCTCGAAGGCACCACCACCGTTCTCGGCGAGATCAACGGCACCAACGGCGGACTGAACAACAGCCCGTTCAGCGGCAACGTCAACATCACCATCAACGGCGGCACCTACGAGTGCGATATCTTCGGCGGCGGACTCAACTCGTTCACTAATGATGACGCAAAGGTCACCATCGCGATCAACGGCGGTAAATTCGTCGACTGCTGGTCGATCAACGAGATGGCGCTGAACTTCAAATCGAATCCCGCGGGATATTCGCTCCTCGATATGTCCCGTTACGAAGGCGAGCAGGATAACCTCTTTGCCATCAACAACATCAAGGGCGACTTTACCGACGTCAAATGGCCGGCGGGAACTCCCGAAGGCGGTCCCGTAGGCGAGCTCACTCCTGCTACCGAGCCTCCTAAGACCGAGACCGATGCTCCCGAGACCGACAAACCCGCTGAAACGGCAGAGCCCGAAGAAACGGCTGAATCCGAAGAGACCGACGCTCCCGTTACCGCCGTTGCTCCCGAGGAAAACAGCGGTTCCAACACCGGTCTTATCATCGGCATCATCATAGGCGTCGTAGTCGTGTGCGGCGTGGTCGCGGCTGTACTCTTTTCCAAAAAGAAAGGCGCGAAGACCGAAAAGAAATGATCAGAGTCGGATCTCTGCTGACCGAAACTGAATAAAGCTATCCCCCGGGACCGTTTTTGCGGCTCCGGGGGATGATTTTTGTCTTTACCGAGTCAGATCTCGAGCAGAATGTTGAAGTATTTTTTCGGGGTGACTCCCATATGCTTTTTGAAGAGGCGGTATCCGTAGCTTACGTCGGTTATCCCGACGCAGGCGCAAGCGTCTTCAAACGATAGTCCCCGCGTCTTTTTCAGTTCGATGATCGTGCCGATCTTCTCTTTTGACGCATACTGCATTATCGTCATACCAATATGCTTCTTGAAGATCGAGTTCACGTAGTTCGGACTCTTTTCGACTTCGCGCGCTATCTCGCTGAGCGTGAGGTTTTTGTCGACGTTTGCGGAAATTATCTTTTTTACTTTATAGCAGAGCAGGGAGAGGGCGGGGTCTTCTTTCTCGCTGAGGTTGTTTATGCAGTACCGCGAAATGTCAGACAACATCCCGAGGATGGAAAGCGCGCAGACCGTCGAGCTGTTTTTGTTAGCGTTATAGTCGAAGATCGTCTGCATCAGTTTGAGCTTCAATTCCGAGGTGATGGAGCAAGGCTCGAGAAAAACGGGCAGAATCATCGCGTCTCCGTGATTTTCAAGCGCTGAGACCGGGTCTGACGTCAGTTCGCACTCGTAGTCGAGCAGTATGTCGCAGGTGTAGTGCATGTGGACGATGCCCTTTTCGGCTTTCAGATCGTTCGGGATGGTCCTGCACGAAATGCTGAAGCTCTCCTGAGGCATCTGAAAAGTGCATCCGCCTATCGCGCGTTCGGTCGTGCCGTTTTCAAGATAGGACAGTTCTATTTCTTTACGCGGATGGCGAAAACTGATCTCGTAATCTTTTTTTGCGAAAAAGTGCGCAAATCTGACCGACGGCAGTGAGAGCGGTTTTACAAGATAATACAGCATCGAGAGTTCCTTTCCCGGGCGTCTGCCCGATTTCAGATCGAGTCCTTTATTATTCTATCAAAGAATTGTGGTTTTGTCCAGTATTTTTTTTATTTTGGAAAGGAACAGCGCTTTGTTATCTGTTTACGTTCGGGCAAGGCGGACTTGTTTGAACTTCTTTTTCGTAATTGTTTGTGCAATATGAACATATTTTCAACGGCGTTTTTGACGCCTTAATAGATTGTTCACAAACAAAGAAACATAAAAGCATAAATATGTTACATAAAGCAATACCATTTTGGGCGTTTTTTTGATAATATAGTTTTAGTAAAATAAGTGTCGGGACGGAAAGATTTGAAGAATTGATCACTGTTACTTTTGGTCTTTGATAGTGGTACGAAATTTAGATCATTCTGTCCGTTTTTATTGTAAGGACCCCGCCGGAGCGGGATGAATAAGCAAAAAATTTTTTTATTAAACAAGGAGAGAAAACAATGAAAAATTTTGCAAAACTCTTTGTTCTTGCATTGGCAGTAGCGCTCGTTGCATCGCTCGTGTCTGTCTTCGCATCTGCTGAAGACTTCACGGTAGAGCCCGGCAGCGACCGCGTCTACTTCATCAAGGACCTTGACGAAAGTTACTCCGGAAACGGCACCGGTAATTCCGCAGAAAACGCTTTCGAGCCTATCGCGGATCCCGAAGGCTTCGATCCTGATGCTCAGTATCCGAAGTATCACCTCACCACCGCTTTCTATCAGGCGATCGAAATGATCCAGGAAACCGGCGGCACCATCGTTATCTGCGGACCCGTCACCCTCGGCGGAATGCAGTCATACGGCTCCGGCGCGAACACCAAGGACGTGTTCACTCCTGCATTCAAGGCTCCCATCAAGTTCACCTCCGTTTACGACGGCGTTGACTACAGAGAGACCGCGGACGCTAAGTTCATCATTACCGAAGGCGCCGAGATCGGCATCAACGGCCAGTGCATCTGGGAGAACGTTGACATCGTTACCGGAAACACCGACCGCTGCATTTCCTTCAACAACTACAATTCCATCATCGGCGAAGGCGTCAACTGCTATCCTCTTGACGACGGCTTCGAGGGCGTTTCCAACTATTACGTATCCGTCTCCAACGGACACAGATACAACAAGCTCGACGGCGGCGACAACGGTCAGGATATCCACATGATCATCCGCTCCGGTACCTACAACAAGATCGTCGGCGGCGCTTGGGGAACCGTTACCGCTAACTGGGCTGACAGAGACGGCGACGAAGAAGCTCAGACCAAATTCTACAGATACGCATACCAGAATATCACCACCAACATCACCATCGAAGGCACCACCTCCGTTCTCGGTGAGGTCTGCGGAACTATTCCGAAGGCTCAGCCTTTCGGCGGCAACGTCAACATCACTATCAACGACGGTTACTTTGAGTGCGACATCAACGGAGCAGGACCCACCTCGTTCCTTAACGAAGACGCTGTCATCTCCATCGTCGTCAACGGCGGTGACTTCACCTCCTGCTGGTCCGTCAACACCATCGCTCTGAACGCCAAAGGCGCTGCGCCGGCTGTCGCGACCCTCGACTGCAGAAACTTCCCGCAAGATCTTGATTACTCTCTCGCATCCCTGTACAGCGTTATCACCGACTTCCAGCAGGACAGAGTCCTTCTTCCCGACTGGTTCGACGCTAACAAACTCGAAGAAATGCTGAAGCACAACCCGAACGCAGCTCCCGAGACCGACGCTCCCGAGACCGCAGCTCCCGAGACCGCTGCTCCCGAGACCTCCGGCACTGAGGAATCCGCTGACGTCGAAGAGACCGCTGCTCCCGAGACCGAAGGTACCGTTATCGTCGATAAGAAAGACGATGAAGGCTCCAACCTCGGACTCATCATCGGCATCATCGCAGGTGTGGTAGTCGTTGCGGGCGCTGTCACAGGCGTTGTTATCGCGAAGAAAAAAGGCGGCAAGAAGACTGACGCCGAATAAGAAACAGGCTTAGACAAAATTAACAAGGGACTGTGGCAACACAGTCCCTTGTTTTTATTTGCAGGAAAATATATCGCACTCGGTCTCGCGGCAGTCGGCGCGGCACGCGCCGAAGTGAAGACGCTACGCTAATGAAGACGCGCCGAGGGCGCTAATGAAGACGCTGCGCTAACGAAGACGCCGCCGAGGGCGGCTAACTGAAAGTAGCAAGCGAAAGAACCAAACTTCACCTACAAAGTCGAGCCGGTCGTCGCGGCACGCGCCGAAGTGATGTCGCTTCGCTAGTGATATTGTCGCCTGCGGCGCCAGTGATGTCGCTTCGCTAGTGATGTCGCCGCCGAGGGCGGCTAGCTTCGCTAGTGAAGACGCGCCGAGGGCGCTAATGAAGACGCTACGCTAACGAAGACGCCGCCGTAGGGCGGCTAACTGAAAGTAGCAATCGGAGAAAGCACAAACCTCACCTACAAAGCCGAGCCATTTGGCAGTTATGGAAATAATTGTCGCTGAATGAGCGGTAGTGTTCCAAATGGCGATGCGAACGATCATTACAAGCGAAAGAATAGGATAATATCTACGGAATGAGATAAATGATAGGACTCCTCGTTGAGGTGTGGGGAGGTCGAGGAGGGGAGGACGTTCGGTTTCGCTCTTACGGTGCGAAACCGTGTCCTGACCCCCTCCTCGTTGCCCTTTCTTTGCGCACTATCTTTCGGCAACCGAAAGAAAGTGCGAGAACAAACGTTCTCCGCAAATCAAACCTTTCCGTTCCACTACGTCATAGAATAACGCGCCCGTACCGTTTTTCTATGACTCGCCCCTCTATTTTGTCCTTTCTTTGCGCACTTTCTTTCGGCAACCGAAAGAAAGTAATGCAACGAACGTTCTCCGCAAATCTAACCCATCTTTCCACTACGTCATAGAATAACGTGCCCGTACCGTTTTTCTATGACTCACCCCCTCTACGTTCTCCACTTGTGTAAGTTTTTTGAAAGGGGTACGGGGATGCCTTTTTTCTAAAAAAGGCATCCCCGCTTTTTATCAAATTCTGTTTTCCGCTGCAGCCTGCGCTTTTGAATAAACGCATCCGCAGAAGTTTTGTCTGTAAAGTCCGTACTGTTTTGAAAGGACGCAGGAGCGGAGGTATCCGCCCTTTTTCTTGAAATCTGAATACAGCCATTTCGTTCCGCCGCCCTTTGCGAGCGTTTCCCCGATACGGTTGATAAGCTCGGCGTTTTTATGCGGACTGACGGTAAGCGTCGTCGCGAAATAGTCGAAGCCTTGCTCTTTCGCGTACTCGTAAGTCCTTCCGAGCCGCAGAATAAAGCATTTTTCGCACCTCGCGCCACCCTCTTTTTCATTCTCTAAACCCTTCGCGGCGGAGAAGAACTCGTTTTCGTCGTATTCGGGGATCACAAGATCGAGCCTGTTGGGAGTATCGATATAGGTTATCAACCTTTCGAGTTCTTCTTTCCGTCTCGTGAACTCGTCTTTCGGGTAAATATTGGGATTGTGGAAGAACAGCGTTATATCGAAAAACTTCGCCGTATATTCGAGTACCGAGCTTGAACAGGGAGCGCAACAGGCGTGAAGGAGAAGGGAAGGAGTATTTCCGCTTTTTTCGATCTCGCCGAGTTCTTTTTCGAGCAAAACGCCGTAGTTTGCTTTTTGCATAACTCCGTCCTCCTTTTGGCGTTGTTTTTCTCTGTTCCGTGTCGTTTTGTCGATTGACAAAACACGCGCTTTGTGGTACAATGTAATGAACGGACGGAAAAATGCGCGTCCGGTCAAAAAAATGGAGCAGGTGACGGGAATCGAACCCGCGTAGTCGGCTTGGGAAGCCGAAGCTCTGCCATTGAGCTACACCTGCGTATCAAAATGATCTAACGGAATTGTAAACGGTATGGAAACCTTATTGAAAGCATTGGAGTCTCTGTCCGAGAACAAAGCGCTCTTTTACGTCGGTCAGGGAATAGGAGTTATCGCCCTGCTCTGCGCGATGGCGTCGTATCAGATGAAGTCGCGCAAAGGGATAGTCACTCTTCAGATAGTCGGATGCGCGCTGTTCGCGATACACTTTTTGTTGATAGGAGCATTGACCGGCGCCCTGCTCAACGTGCTTGCGGCGTGTCGCGCCGCGGTGTTCTTCTTCAAGGACAGGAAATGGTGCCGCGCCGAGATCTTTGTGCCTCTGTTTATCGTCCTCAGCATAGCGGCGGTTATCCCGACGTGGGACGGACCGCTCAGCCTGCTGCCGATGGCGGGAATGATCTGCACGACTTTCTCCATCGCGTCTGCAAAGACCTTTGCGATAAGGATGTGGGCGCTTCCCTCGTCGCCTTTGTGGATCGTCTACAACGCGATAAACAAATCGGTCGCCGGGGTCGTGACCGAGGTGTTCGTTATGACTTCGATCGTAGTCGCATTGATACGGTTCCATGTCTCAAAAGAAAAAAATGGAGCTGGTGGTGGGGATTGAACCCACGACCTGTTGATTACGAATCAACTGCACTACCACTGTGCTACACCAGCAATACTGTTTGATAATATAACATAAAACTTCTGATTTGTCAATAGGAAAAAACAAAAAATGGAGCTTACGGATATCAGCGTCGTGCGCTCCCTGATGGAAAAGCACGGACTTCGGTTTCAAAAAAAATTCGGACAGAATTTTCTCATCAACCGTTCGGTCCCGGAACGCATCGCGGAGGCGAGCGGAGCGGGCGGCGAAGACGGAGTGCTTGAGATCGGACCCGGGATCGGAACGCTTACCAAAGAGCTCTGTAAAAGAGCGAAAAAGGTCGTTTCTCTCGAGATCGACGAGGGTCTTATCCCGGTACTCGGCGAAACGCTCGGCGAATATGATAACTTCAAGGTCATCTGCGAGGACGTGATGAAGGCGGACCTCGAACTCATAGTAAAGACAGAGTTCGCAGGCTGTGAAAGGGTCCGCGTAGCCGCTAATCTGCCGTACTACATCACGACTCCGGTCATCATGCGTCTGCTCGAAAGCGGAATAAAGTTCGAGAGCCTGACGTTTTTGATACAAAAAGAGGTCGCAGACCGTTTGTGCGCCGCGCCGGGCACTCCGGAATACGGTTCCGTGACGGTCGCCGTCGACTATTATTGCGACAGGGAAAAAAAGTTCAACGTGCCGCCCGGATGCTTTATGCCGGCGCCGAAGGTCACGTCGACCGTGATAACGCTTTTTCCGCGAAAGATACGCAAATACGCTCCGAAGGACGAAAAAATGTTTTTCAAAACGGTCGCGGGCGCGTTCGGAATGAGGAGAAAGACGCTTGTCAACGCTCTGTCCGCGGCGTTTGCCGTCCCGAAAGAAACGGTGGCGCGCTCTCTTGAAGAATGCGGGACCGATCCCGGCGTCAGAGGAGAACGCCTGTCTACATCCGATTTCGTCGCTCTCAGCGACGCGCTCGGAAACAATATTGAAAAATAAGAATCCACCACATATAAACCAGGAGGCTATTATGACAAACAACAAGTACGTACTCGATTGGATCGACGAGATGGCGAAGATGACAAATCCCGACAAGATCGTCTGGATCGACGGGTCAAAAGAACAGACCGAAGCTCTGAGAGCCGAGGCGGTCGCCACGGGAGAACTGTTCAAGCTGAACGAGGAAAAACTCCCCAACTGCTATCTCCACCGCACAGCCGTCAACGACGTCGCGAGAGTTGAGGACCGCACGTTCATCTGCACTCCCACGAAAGAAGAAGCGGGTCCGCTCAACAACTGGATGGAGCCGTCGGAATGCTATGAAAAACTTTCCAAAATATACAAAGGCTCGATGAAGGGAAGGACCATGTACGTCATCCCGTATTCGATGTCCATTGTCGGCAGTCCGTTCGCCAAGATCGGTATCGAGCTTACCGACTCGATCTACGTCGTGCTGAATATGCTCATCATGACCCGCGCGGGCAAGACCGTCATCGACGCGCTCGCTCCCGACGATAACACCTTTATCAAGGGTCTTCACTCAAAAGCCGACCTCGACGAGACCAAGCGCTATATCTGCCACTTCCCGCAGGACAACACGATCTGGTCGGTCAACTCCGGCTACGGCGGCAACGTTCTGCTCGGCAAGAAGTGCTTCGCTCTGCGTATAGCCTCCTACCTCGGACGCAAAGAGGGCTGGATGGCTGAACACATGCTCATCCTCGGCGTCGAGTATCCGAACGGCGAGATCAAATACCTCACCGCGGCATTCCCGTCCGCGTGCGGCAAGACCAACCTCGCTATGCTCATCCCTCCGCAGATCTACCGCGAGAAGGGATATAAAGTCTGGTGCGTCGGCGACGACATCGCCTGGCTGAGAGTCGGTAAAGACGGCAGACTCTGGGCGGTCAACCCCGAGAACGGCTTCTTCGGCGTCGCTCCCGGAACGAACGAAAAATCAAATCCCAACGCGCTCGCCACGACGAGACAGGATACCATATTCACGAACGTCGTTCATAACCTCGACGACAACACCGTGTGGTGGGAGGGACTCAACAACGATCCTCCGAAGAACGCCGTCGACTGGAAGGGCAACAAGTGGGACTACCGCAAGTACGACAAGAAGGACAAATCCACCTGCGGAGCGCATCCGAACTCCCGCTTTACTTCCATGGCGATCAACTGCCCCTGCGTTTCTCCTAAATTCAACGATCCCGAGGGCGTTCCGATCTCCGCTATCGTCTTCGGCGGCCGCAGAGCCAAGACCGCTCCGCTGGTATATCAGTCGAGAAACTGGGACAACGGCGTGTTCGTAGGCTCCATAATGGCGTCCGAGACCACCGCGGCAGCCGCCGGCGCCGTCGGAGTAGTCAGACGCGACCCGATGGCTATGCTTCCGTTCGCCGGCTACAATATGGGCGATTACTTCAAGCACTGGATCGACATGGGCAAGAAGATCGCTAAAAAACCGCTTATCTTCAATGTCAACTGGTTCCGCACCGACGACGAAGGCAACTTTATCTGGCCCGGATTCGGCGACAATCTGAGAGTCCTGCTCTGGATCCTCGCGCGCACCGAGGGCAAGGTCGACGCTGTCGAAACGCCTATCGGTTTCGTTCCGAGACCGTCCGACATCAATATCGAAGGTCTGGACATCACCGAGGATACCGTCAAAGAGCTTCTCACCGTCGACAAGGCGGTCTGGAGAGAGGAAGTTCCCGGCATCCGCGCGTTCTACGACAAGATCGGCGACACCGTTCCCGAGGAGCTGCGCGACGAACTCGCCCTGCTCGAAAGCAAACTGAAATAAGCTCTGATAACATCGGAAAAGCCCGTCGAAGCGGGCTTTTCCGTTATCCGCATCCGGAGGGGAGGAAGAAAAGTGAAAACAAAACGCAAGACCGGCGCGCTCAGGCTCGTTTCGCTCGTTTACGCGCTCGCAGTCTCGTTCTTTTTCGTTTCGACCGACGCAAACGCCGGAAGTCTGCTCATACTTTTTTCCGGCATTGTCCTCCTTCCTCTGACGTCGGGAAAGCTCGATCCGAAGAATGAAAAGCGTTTCTTCCGCGCCGTCGCCCTGATCTCCGTTTTCCTCCTTGTTTTCGGTATAGTATTTTTCGTCAACGGGTACGATAGACCGGACGGCGAAAAGGAGCCGGTGTACTGCGAAGGAAACTTTTCTCTGTCGGAGATCCCCGCTTTCTCGGATAAAGCGTACGTTGTTCTGAACGGGAACGTTCCGTATTTCGATCCGTCACAAATGACCGCGGAGCCGTTTGAATACTACTCGCCGCTTGACGGATACGGGCGCTGCGGGGTCGCCGAGGCGTACGTCTGCCCGGAGATAATGCCGGAGTCGCCCCGCGAGGCGATAACGTCGCTGAAACCGAGCGGCTGGAACAGGACGGAATACGACTTTATCGACGGAGGACTGCTTTACAACAGGTGCCACCTTATCGGCTTTCAGCTTTCCGGCGAAAACGCGAACGAGAGAAACGTTATCACAGGAACGCGTTTTCTGAACGTCAAGGGAATGCTCCCGTTCGAGAACGAGGTAGCTTCCTATGTGAGACAAACGCGCAACGGAGTGTTCTATCGCGCGACTCCGGTCTTTTCCGGGGCGGAGCTCGTCTGCCGCGGAGTCGTTATCGAGGCGTATTCTCCCAAAGACGGCGGAGACGGAGTCTGTTTCAATGTGTTTTGCTACAACGAGCAACCCGGCGTCCGGATCGATCATCTGACCGGAAACAGCTCCCCGGAGAAAACGCGTGAGACGGACCTGAACGGGTTTTCGGAAGAGATGCGCGCCGTTTTCGGAAAGCGAAAAGAGTTTGTTTACCGACCGGGCGTTCTTGCAAAGGTCGCCTGAAAGGGGCGGAGACCGCCGGACCGTCCTTATAAATGTAAAAAAATAATGAACAAATAGAAAACACTCTCGTCAATTCGCGCAGAAACGCACTGTTTTTGCGCGTGTTTTTCTTATATCCGCGCGCGTTTGGCAGGCAACGGAAGGGAAATCCCGCTCTGTATGTAAAAAGAACTTTGTTATTTGGATGAAGTGTTAAAAACCTGCGAATTCTGTTTTAATTTTTTGTTGACAAATAATGAGTATTATTATATAATAAATAGGGATTATTCTAAAAAACTATGATCATGCTCAAAAACGAAAGGGCGCCGCAAATGTTCAAAGACAAAACCAAACTCACAAAAATACTCCTTATCTGCGTCATCGCGCTTTGTGTCGTCGCGATAGCCGTCGCGCTTATTATCAGAGGAAACTCCGGCAAAAGCGGAGACAAGACCTCCGAGAGCGCCGTTGAGACGGAAAGTCACGACAAGATCGACGACGGCGATATTAACGTGGACTTCGGCGATCTGGACTGATCCGAATAATGGGGTTATATCGTATAGCGGGCATCCTTACCGAAATGGAGCCGAAGTACGCCCGGCTCCGCGAATCTGCCGCAAAATATCTTGAAAAAGGGGACGGACCTCCCGACGTTCGCGCAATACTGCCCGGATCGTTCGCGGAGCAAAAAAAGAAACAGATCCCCGAAATGGACGACGAACTGATCGAATACTTTTATACGGGCGTGCTGTATTCGTACAGAGCGCTCGACTACGGAGTGTTCGTGCTTCACGGGTCGGCGATAAGCTGCGACGGTAAAGCGTACGTCTTCTCCGCGGACAGCGGAACGGGAAAGTCGACTCACACCGCGTACTGGCGGGAGGCTTTCGGAGACAGGGTCGGAGTCATAAACGACGACAAGCCGGCGATACGTCTCGAAAGGGACGGGTTCAATGTGTACGGTACTCCGTTTTCGGGAAAGACCTCGCTCAACGAGAACGTGTCGTTTCCGCTCGGGGCGTTGTGCTTTATTTACAGATCGGAGCATAACGAGATACGGCGTATAGGTCCCGACGAGGCGGTGCCGCTGCTTCTCAAACAGACGCTGCGTCCCGCAAACGAAAGCAAACTCGACAAGGCTCTGTCGCTTGCGGACGAGTTTCTTCGCAGAGTCCCGGTCTACTCGCTCGGCGTCACGAACTCGGTATCATCCGCGATATTTGCGGAAAAGGCGCTCATCCGCGACCAAGGCGGAGCAGAGCGTGATCAAAACTGAAAATTCATATATCTCTTTTTACGGAGGAATACAATATGACACATCCAACCGTCAAACGGATCGTCGTTTCCGCGATCCTGATCCTCGCGCTCTCGCTCACGGCGGCGCTCGGCATAATAGCCTCGCTTACCGCCACCACCGAGATCTACGCCGAGGACGTCGTAGTCACCCCCGGCTCGACCTCGGTGACTGTTCCCGTAAAATACAGGAACAATAACGTTACCGCGGAAGCGGGACTGATCAAAGTGGGATTTGACCCGACGAAGCTCACTTATTCCGGCACGACCGATTCCACCGGAGCGGACACCTTCGACGCGTCCGTAAACGGAGGAGAGATCTCCGTCGCGTTTGCCGGAGCTTCGGTCTCTTCGTCAAGCGGAACTTTGTTTGAAGTCGCTTTCACGCTCCCCTCGGACTTTGAAGACAACGTTCCGATCACCGTTACCGTTGAAAACTACGGCAGCACTACCGGACTTGTCGTCACCGAGTACGCGGAAGACGTCACCGCGACCGACGGATGCGTCCGCGTAGACGCGACGAACCTCACGTCCAACGGTACCGATATGCCCGCGAAGATCGCGCTCGCTCTGACCGCGGCGGAAAACGACGACGTCACGATCACTCTTGACGGAGTCTGGACGTTTACAGCCGATTCCGTTTACGGTTCGGCGTCCTCCATTCCCACTCACACCATCACGATCAACGGACAGAACGGCGCGGAGATCCGCACAGCGGGATATATGCCCTCGTTCTGCGGAAACTTCGTGTTCAATAACATCAAATTCGTGGGAAGCGCCTCCGGCGGCACCACCCGTTGGGACGGCAAGAACGGTCTGTACTTCCCCGAGAACGCGTCCTGCGTCATCGGCACGGGCTGCGACGGCTACGCTTCTCACACGACTACCGAATGCGGAGCCAACCTTGCGGGCGACTCACTGACCGTCAACAGCGGTAAGTTTGCGATCATCTGCGCGCAGATGCTCCAGAACGTGAACACCGTCGCGATCAACGATCCGAAGATAACCGTTCAGGGAACGGCAGAAGCCATTACCGTTTGCGGTCTCGGATACAACACGGCTAACATCACCGGTTCCGCTGATCTTACCATAGGCGGCTCCGTCAACGTCACCGAGTTCCTCGCGGCAGGCGGTTACTATTCGGCGTCATCCGGACTCGGCGGCACCCTGACCGTTGCGACGACCGGCGACAGCACGATCAGAAATATCTGCGCGGTAGTCGGTTCCTCCGGTGTATCCACCGCAGGAAAATTCCCGCAGTATACTATCAACGTTTCTTCGACCGCTACACTGACGTCGACCTACGGACCTTCTTCCGCGGTCATCAACGGAAATGCGGGAAATATGTATTTCAATACGACGTTCAATATCGGCGACGGACTCACCTGTCCCAATAACGTCTATTTCGGCGTCAGACCGGGCGCGGCAGCTAACCAGGCTTACGCCTTCAAAAAATACGGTAACACCGTGATCAACATTAACGGCGGTACGTTAGCTTCCGGCGTATACGGCGGCTCGCGCTGCCAGGCAGACGGATCCGAAGAGGGCTCCGACATCGTGTTGAATATCAACGGCGGCTCTCTTTCCAACCTCACGGTCGGCGGTTCCTCGCTGAACGGCGCTAACACGGTACACTCCGGAGATATTGAATACCACCTCAATAAGTTCTCCGCGTGGGGCAACAACAAATACGGCGGCTCGCTCATATACGGCGCTAACGCTGTACAAAGCGGTGAAACGACCGTTTACATCGGCAACCCCGATTATCCCGCGCTCACTGTCGGAAGCAGTATGTTTGCAGGCGGACTTATCAACAGCTCGACCGGTAAAGTCACCGGTAACTCCAAGCTCATCGTCGAGAACGTCGCGAATATGGCGGGCAAGCTCATCGGCGGCGCCTGGATCAACACCAAGGGCGGCATATTCGAGGCTGATTCCGAACTCTGGATCAAATCCGCTACCACAACGGGCAACGTCTCCAATATGATGACCGGCGGATGCTACGCTGAAAATCTCACAGGCGTTCCGGACGACACCGACGCCGACGACTACATCACGGGCGGCTTCGGTCACGTCGGCAACGTCAAGGTCGTCATCGACGACGGTACTTTCAGATCCAGATATTCGTTCACCTCTCACGGCGTAAACGTTAAAGGAAATTCCACCCTGATCTTCAACGGCGGTACCTTCAACGAATATTCCGCAAACGGAACCTGGTACAGA